>NZ_JBEXCS010000007.1:0-177246 GCF_040605395.1 Streptomyces sp. NPDC005648
CCAGGAGTTGGCGTCGGACGAACTCCCCGCGGAGACGGACGACGACGAGTTCCCCGAGGAACCGGACGGCTTCTTCGTCTGTCGGTCGACCGGGGCTGCTGTCAGCTGGAGAACAGCATGTGGCCGAAGCTCTTGTGCCGGTGGTGGCCACCGTGGTGACCGCCGTAGTGGCCACCGCCATGGCCGCCGTGCTGGGCGCCCCAGGCGGGCGCGGGCGGGGCCGGGTAGGCCTGCGGGGCGGGCGGCGGCGGGGCCGGCTGGGACCACTGGGACTCCAGGCGGGTCAGCGCCTCCAGCTCGCCGTAGTCCAGAAAGATCCCGCGGCAGCCGCTGCACTGCTCGATCTGGACGCCGTTGCGGTTGTACGTGTGCATCGGCGCATGGCACTTCGGACACTGCATCGTCGGCTCAACTCCTCGCCCGTCGGTCCTGCTTCGCGTTACGCCAGGACAGACTCCGTCCGGCTGCGGTCGGTTGCACCCTACTTCGCGGAAGCCGGGGGCAACTCCGGCGGGAGGGAACTCATTCGGGCACATGCGTCGATCACGGACACCTCGATCTCGTCGAGGGGGCGGTTCTCGGTGATGGCCTTGGTGACGGCTCGGGCGGCGGTCTGCACGGTGAGGGCTCGGGCCGGGACGTCGAGGGCGGGCCAGGGGTCGCCGTCGGCGGGAACCGCCGGGCCGCCCGCCGCGCGGTAGGCGCCGAGGAAACGGGCCCACTCGTCGGGCGGGAGCAGCCCGCAGGCGTACCAGGCCGCCGGGCGGGCGAGGTCCCAGGCGGGGACACCGGTGCCGAGATCGTCCACGTCGATCAGGAGCCAGGGCCCGTCCGGGGCAGGGTGCCGAACGAGCTGGCCGAGGTGGAGATCCCCGTGGCAGAGGCTGGCGTCGTCCGGCATGGGGGCCTCACCACGGGCCCATGCGGGGAGGGTGAACCAGGCTTGGAGAACGACGGGTATGGCGAGGTGGGGGGCGGGCTCGGTCGGAGTGCTGAGGGCCCGAGGGGGCGAGGCGGTGGCCTCCGGGGTGGGAGGGGGCGGAGCTGCGGCCCCCGGGGTGGGAGGGGGCGAGGCTGCGGCCCCCGGAGTGGGCAGGGGCGGCTCGGCGGTCCACGGAGGAGCAGTCAATCCGCAGACGCCTCCTGCTGCGGCGGGCCCGGGCATCGGAACGGACGCCAGGGCATCGGAGCCGCTCGGCGCGGCGGCTGAAGGCGAACCGCCCGCCGCCGGAGCAGGCAGCGGCGGGCCGACCGTCCCCGCAGGAACAGTCACTCCACAACGGCCTCCTCCTGCGGCGGGCGCGGGCATCGCAACAGACACCCGGGCATCGGACCCCATTGACGCGCCGGCCGAGGGCGAACCGCCGGGCGCCGGGGGCCCGGTCCGCGCGGGGGCCGGGTGCGCCTCGCCGGGAGCTGGACGCGGGGTCGGCACGGGGGCCGAGCCTGAGCCGCCGGACGTCGGGGGCCCGGTCCGCGCGGCGGCCGGGTGTGTGTCGCCGGGTGCTGGGGGCGTGGTGGGGAGGGCGGATGAGGGTGAATGGGTCGTCGGGCGGCGGGGGGTCGGCTCGGCGGGTGAGGGTGCGTCGTGCACTGCTGGGGGCGTGGTCGGCGCGATCGCCAGCAGGCGGGCCATGGCCCGGGCCGCCTTCGTGGGGCCTCGCATGGGTGGCAAAGGGGTGGGGGCGGGTGTGCGGTGGAGGCGGGCCAGGAGGGTGGCTGCGGCTTCCCAGGGGGCGGCGTCGGGATCGTCCGGGTCCACGGGGGTGCCGTAGGGCCAGAACGTCACCAGGCGTCCGTGCAGCTGGACCGGGGTGGAGCCGAGCGGGGGGAGGAACAGGTCGGGGAGGTGGGCGGCGGTGGCCAGCCGGGGGGCCAGGGCCGCGAGGGGAGTGTCGGGGGCGTGGGCCTTGGCGACGGTGTCGGCGTGGCGGACGACCGTGGCGTCGGGCCGGTCCGCGAGGGTTTCCGGGGCGCCGCAGGGGCAGGAGGGCGTGCGGGAGTGGGCCTTGGCCTCGGCGCGAGTGGTGAGGGCGGAGAGCAAGGGGGTGACGGTCACGGAACTCCCTGGGCGGTGTGGGTCTGCCGTGAGGGTACGGTGCCGTGCGCCCGGGCGCCGGTCCCCGTGACGTGACTGTGTGCGGGCAGAGCAATGCCGGCGCAGCTCCCCAGCTGCGCCGGCATTTTTGCCGTCCGCCGCACCCCCGTCCCCACGGGGTTTCATGGGTTGATGTCCCCGCCCGGACCGCTCTTCCGGGCCTGGGGTCGCCGCTCAGCGCCCCAGCATCACGCCCACGGACGACGCCTGTGTGGCCACTGTCTCCCAGCCGTCGAAGACGAAGAAGAGCAGGGCCGCCAGGGGGAGGACCATGAGGGTCGCCACCAAGGGGTGGCGGCGGCCCGTGCGGCGGGGGCGGAACGCTGTGCGCTCCTGTGTGCGGAAATGCGTCCGCGGTGCCGTCAGAGCCATGGTCCCTCTCCTGACCGAACTCAGTTGTCGTTGGCAGCGGCGGGTGTCTGACCTCGGGGGACGAGTGCTGCACCCGCCGCTTGACCTCAAATCTAGGCGTCCGGCGCCCTTCGCACGTCATGCCCTCGTACCGAATGCCGGGCCTCCCGGAGGATGAGCCGCAGGCCGGGGAGTACTCCCCTGGGTGGAGACGAAGTCCTAGGTCTCAGGGTCTTCCCCGAGGGGACGCCCGCCGTGCACCGGCCTTTCCGAGCTGTCCTCCCTGGGGACGGGCTGTTCGACCAGGGCCAGGACCCGGGTGGCCATGAAACGGGCCGTACGGACCACCGAGCCGCTGCGGGTGACTTCGCTCACTTCCACGACACCTCGACGCACCGCGGTCTCCACCCTGCGGCCCGCCCTGCTCGCCACCACCTCATAGGTGCGGGTCGTGTCCCCCGCGTCCACCACTATCTCCACACGGTCACCCTTCACGGGTTCAATCCCCCTTCTGTGATGGGTGGTTGGAAGCACGGTGAAAGGCAAGTCCGGCTGCGTCCGCGCCCCCTGACCACCCTTCAAGTCTCCCACCCGGCACTGACAATCCATCTGGGCCGGAGGGCGCGGCCTCTGCGCGCGGGCGGCCTTGGAAACGTAAGCTGTGCCACGTCACACGGACCGGGCAGCGGGGATGAACATGGCGATGATGCGCCTGAGGCGCGAGGACCCGCGCGTCGTCGGCTCGTTCAGGCTTCACAGACGGCTCGGCGCGGGTGGTATGGGCGTGGTGTACCTGGGCTCCGACAAGAAGGGGCAGCGGGTCGCGCTGAAGGTCATCCGGCCCGACCTGGCGGAGGATCAGGAGTTCCGGTCGCGGTTCGCCCGGGAGGTCTCGGCCGCCCGGCGGATCCGGGGTGGCTGTACGGCCCGGCTCGTCGCGGCCGATCTCGACGCCGACCGGCCCTGGTTCGCCACCCAGTACGTGCCCGGGCCCTCGCTGCACGACAAGGTCGCCGACGAGGGGCCGCTCGGCGCGGCCGACGTCGCGGCCGTGGGGGCCGCCCTGTCGGAGGGGCTCGTCGCGGTGCACGAGGCCGGGGTGGTGCACCGGGACCTCAAGCCGTCCAACATCCTGCTGTCCCCCAAGGGGCCGCGGATCATCGACTTCGGCATCGCCTGGGCCACGGGTGCCTCGACGCTCACCCATGTCGGCACGGCCGTCGGCTCCCCCGGCTTCCTCGCTCCCGAGCAGGTGCGCGGCGCCGCCGTCACTCCGGCCACCGACGTGTTCTCGCTCGGGGCGACCCTGGCGTACTCCTCGATGGGCGACTCGCCCTTCGGACATGGCAGTTCCGAGGTGATGCTGTACCGGGTGGTGCACGAGGAGCCCCAGCTGCACGGCGTACCGGACGCTCTCGCTCCGCTCGTGCGTGCCTGTCTGGCGAAGGATCCCGAGGACCGGCCCAGCACGCTTCAGCTCTCACTGCGGCTGAAGGAGATCGCGGCCCGTGAGTCCCAGGGGCTCGGCGAGGTGCGGCCGCCCTCGCCCCGTGCGAGCGAGGCGGACCGGCCCACCGGGCGGCTCGCGGACACCTACCCGGAGACTCTGCGTGAGCAGCAGCAGCGTCGGCGGCCGCAGGGGACTCCCCCGCCGAGGGGTGTCTCGTCGTCGCCGCGGGGGTCGGCGCCCGTGCAGGGCGGCACCCCCTCGCGGGGCGGCGGTGCGCCGGCCGGGGGCGCGAACCAGCCGCGGGGCGGCTCTGTTCCGTCCTCGCGCGGTGGTACGGCGCCCTCCTCGCGGGGCGGCTCCCGCCCGGGGGCCCGGCCCACGCCCGCCTCGCGGAACGGCACCCGCTCCGGCAGCGGAAGCCGGCCCGCGCCGCGCAGCGGGACCGGACGTCCGGCACCCAGGACCACCGGGACGGGCCGGCGCCCCGCCAACCCGAGGCTGCTGCGCCAGCGGCTCTTCGTCTTCGTCGTCGTGACCCTGCTGGTGGCGCTGGGTATCGCCGCGGCCCAGGGATGCCAGGGCCCGGCGCGCGGACTCGGAGGCGACGCCGGTGTCGTACGACAGCAACAGCACCAGCAGGCGGAGCCGGGTCAGCGCCCATTCAGCTGAGCCGTCCCGGCGGGACGGGACCGGTGCCGGGCCAATCGCACCGAGACAGCCCAGCGGCCGAGCTCACCGCCGGAACCAGGCTGCTCGGACCACCCGGGCCACGACACCGCCCCGCGATCCATCGCGCTCGGACCACCCTCGCCGCACAACCGCCCCCGCAACCATCGCACTCGGACCTCCCCGGCGGACGGGACGAGGGCGCCAGGCCAATCGCAGTGCGACGGACCGGGCCGCGAAAGCGCCGGCGGGTCAGTCGGGCGGGGGTAGGCCTGGGAGGACGCGTTCGAAGAACTCGCGGTCGCCGTCGAAGACCGGGGTCAGGGCCAGGAACTCCTCCGGGGTGACCCAGCGGAAGTCGCCGACCTCCACGGGGTCGGGGACCACCTCGCCGACGGGAGCGTCCGCCGTCCACCAGTGCAGGCGGAAGAGGCCGTCGTCGGTCTCCGACTCCCAGACCTTGGCCAGGGGGGCGGCGATGAGGCCGACCTCCTCCCGGACCTCCCGCACCACGGCCTCCTCCTGGCTCTCCCCCGGCTCGACCTTGCCGCTGAGCGGCTGCCAGTAGCCGGGGCGCGAGACGGTGGGGCCGCGGCGGACGGCCAGGAGGCGGTCCGCCCGGCGCAGGATCGCGACGATCGCCTCCCCCTGGGACACGGCGCTACCCCTGAGGGCGGCCGGTGGCCACCGCGTAGAAGGCGACCGCGGCCGCGGCGCCCACGTTCAGGGAGTCGACGCCGTGGGACATCGGGATACGCACCCATTCGTCGGCGGCGACGAGGGCCTGTGTGGACAGGCCGTCGCCCTCGGCGCCCAGCATCAGGGCCACCCGGTCCATCTTCTGCGGGGCGGCCTCGTCGAGGGACTTCGCCTTCTCGTCGGGCGTCAGCGCGAGGAGCGTGAAACCGGCTTCGCGGACCGACTCCAGACCCTTCGGCCAGGTGTCGAGGCGGGCGTAGGGAACGGAGAAGACCGCGCCCATGGAGACCTTGACGCTACGGCGGTACAGCGGGTCGGCGCAGTCCGGCGAGAGCAGGACCGCGTCCATGCCGAGGGCCGCCGCCGAGCGGAAGATCGCGCCGATGTTGGTGTGGTCGTTGACCGACTCCATGACGACCACCCGGCGCGTGGTCTGGAGGAGCTCGGTCGCCGTGGGGAGCGGCTTGCGCTGCATCGAGGCCAGGGCACCGCGGTGCACGTGGTAGCCGGTGACCTGTTCGGCGAGCTCCGGGCTGACCGCGTAGACCGGGGCCGGCAGTTCGTCGATGACGTCGCGCATGACGTCGACCCACTTCGCGGACAGCAGCATCGAGCGCATCTCGTAGCCGGCGTCCTTGGCCCGTCTGATGACCTTCTCGCCCTCGGCGATGAACAGGCCCTCGGCGGGTTCTCGTTTGCGGCGCAGTTCGACGTCGGTCAGGCCCGTGTAGTCACGCAGGCGGGGGTCGTCGGGATCCTCTACGGTGATGAGATCGGCCACAGGGTGATACTGCCTTGTCCTGGGTGCGGTGCCAACGGCTGGGAACGGGTTGGGTTACCCGGGGTTACGCCGACGCTCCCGGGCCCACCCTCACGACCTCGCCGATGACGATGACCGACGGCGCCTTGACCTCCCGCGTGCGGACGGTCTCGGCGACGGTGGCGAGGGTCGCGTCCACGCGGCGCTGGCCGGCGGTGGTGCCCTCCTGGATCAGGGCGACCGGGGTCTCCGGCGACTTGCCGTGCGCCACGAGCGTCTCCGCGACCTTCCCGATCGTGGTCACGCCCATGAGGATCACGAGCGTGCCGGTGAGCTTGGCGAGGGACGGCCAGTCGACCAGGGAGCGCTCGTCGTCGGGCGCGATGTGCCCGCTGACGACGGTGAACTCGTGCGCGACACCGCGGTGGGTGACCGGAATACCGGCCGCGCCCGGCACCGAGATCGAGCTGGAGATCCCGGGCACCACCGTGCACGGGATGCCGGCCTCGGCGAGCGCGTTGACCTCCTCCATCCCCCGGCCGTAGACGAACGGGTCGCCGCCCTTCAGACGGACGACCGACTTGCCCTGCTTGGCGTGCTCGATCAGGGCGTTGTTGATGGCCTCCTGGGCCATGAAGCGGCCGTACGGCAGCTTCGCCGCGTCGATCACCTCGACGCTCGGGGGGAGTTCGGCGAGCAGGTCGCGCGGGCCGAGGTGGTCGGTGATGACCACGTCGGCCTCGGCGAGCAGACGGCGCCCGCGGACGGTGATCAGGTCCGGGTCGCCGGGGCCGCCGCCGACGAGGGCGACACCGGGGGTGCGGGTGCGGTGGTGCGGGGCGACCAGGGTGCCGTCGCGCAGGCCCGCGACGACCGCGTCGCGGATGGCGGCGGTGTGCCGGGGGTCGCGGCCACGGGCCTCGGTGGTGAGGACGGCGACCGTCACGCCCTCGCTGGTGCCGGTGGCCGGGGTCCACGCGGTGGCGGCGTCGGCGTCGTCGGAGCGAACGCACCACACGCGGTGCGCCTCCGCCTCGGCGGAGGCCCGGGCGTTCGCCTCCGCGTCGCTGGTGGCGATCAGCGCGTACCAGGCGTCCGACAGATCACCGTCGTCGTACGGCCGCTTGTGCCAGGTGATCTCGCCCGCGTCCGCCATCGCCTCGACGGACGGGGTGGCCTGCGGAGACACCAGAAGGACGTCCGCGCCCGCCGCGATCAGGGCCGGAAGGCGGCGCTGGGCGACCTGGCCACCGCCGAGGACGACCACTTTGCGGCCGGTGAGGCGAAGGCCTACGGGGTAGGCGGGGTGTTCGGCCATGAGGTGCGGCTCCTCGTCCTGGCAATGCGATGGGCGCTACGGCGCTGGAGCAGCCCTGACGTGCGAATTTTACGGTGGGGATTCAGCGTACGGCCGGGGTGGGGTGCACGCGGGGGCGCGTACCCCACCCCGGTACGGAGTCATTTCTCGGTCACGCCCGCGGAGTCGAAGGTGGCCACCTCGTGCATGGCCCGGGCCGTGCTCTGCACCAGCGGGAGGGCCAGCAGGGCGCCCGTGCCCTCGCCCAGGCGGAGGTCCAGGTCGACCAGGGGGCGCAGGCCGAGCTTGTTGAGCGCGGCCACATGGCCGGGCTCGGCGCTGCGGTGGCCCGCGATGCAGGCCGCGAGGACCTCGGGGGCGATGGCGCGGGCGACCAGGGCGGCGGCTCCGGCGCTGACGCCGTCCAGGATCACGGGGGTGCGCAGGGAGGCGCCGCCCAGCAGCAGGCCCACCATCGCCGCGTGTTCGAAGCCGCCGATCGCGGCCAGTACCCCGATGGGGTCGGCCGGGTCCGGGTTGTGGAGCTCGATGGCGCGGCGGACGACATCGGTCTTGCGGGCGAGCGTCTCGTCGTTGATGCCGGTGCCGCGGCCGGTGACCTCGGCGGGGTCGGTGTCCGTGAACACGGAGATGAGGGCAGCCGAGGCCGTGGTGTTGGCGATGCCCATCTCACCGGTGAGCAGGGCCTTGTTGCCCGCCGCCACCAGGTCGCGGGCGGTCTCGATGCCGACCTCGATGGCCAGCTTGGCCTCCTCACGGGTCATCGCGGGGCCGGTGGTCATGTCGGAGGTGCCCGCGCGGATCTTGCGGGGCAGCAGGCCCGGGGTCGCGGGGAGTTCGGTGGCCACACCGACGTCCACCACGCACACCTCGGCGCCGACCTGGCCGGCGAAGGCGTTGCAGACCGCGCCGCCGCCGAGGAAGTTGGCGACCATCTGGGCCGTCACCTCCTGCGGCCAGGGGGTGACGCCCTGGGCGTGCACACCGTGGTCGCCGGCGAAGATCGCGACGGCCGCGGGCTCCGGGATCGGCGGCGGGCACTGGCGGGAGAGCCCGGACAGCTGCGCGGAGATGATCTCCAGCATGCCGAGCGCGCCGGCCGGCTTGGTCATCCGCTTCTGCCGCTCCCAGGCCTCGCCGAGCGCCTTGGCGTCCAGCGGGCGGATCTGCGCGACGGTCTCGCCGAGCAGGTCGTGCGGCTCCTCGCCGGGCAGCGCGCGGCGGCCGTACGTCTCCTCGTGCACGACCCACGACAGCGGGCGGCGCTTGGACCAGCCGGCCTGGATCAGCTCGGGCTCGTCCGGGAACTCGTCCACGTATCCGACGCACAGGTAGGCGATGACCTCGAGGTGCTCGGGCAGCCCGAGCGCCCGCACCATCTCCCGCTCGTCGAAGAAGCTGACCCAGCCGACGCCGAGGCCTTCGGCGCGGGCGGCGAGCCAGAGGTTCTCGACGGCGAGGGCGGCGGAGTACGGGGCCATCTGCGGCTGGGTGTGCCGGCCGAGGGTGTGCCGGCCGCCGCGGGTGGGATCGGCGGTGACGACGATGTTCACGGGGGTGTCGAGGATGGCCTCGATCTTCAGTTCCTTGAACTGCTTGGCCCGGCCCTTGGGGAGGGACTTGGCGTAGGCGTCCCGCTGCCGCATGGCCAGTTCGTGCATGTTGCGCCGGGTGTCGGCGGAGCGGATGACGACGAAGTCCCAGGGCTGGGAGTGGCCGACGGAGGGCGCCGTGTGGGCCGCCTCCAGCACCCGCAGCAGCACCTCGTGCGGAATGGGGTCGCTGCGGAAGCCGTTGCGGATGTCCCGGCGCTCGCGCATCACCTTCATCACGGCCTCGCGCTCCGCCTCGTCGTAGGCGGGGGCGGCCGGACCGGTGGACTGGCGTACGTCTTCCACTGCGGCCGTGCTCTCTTCTTCCTGGTCGGCGGCCCGGGTGTCCAGGTCGTCCGCACGCTGTACGAGTTCGGGGTCGGCCTCGCGGGGGGCGGGGACCGTGGCGCCGGCCGCCTGCGCCTCATCCGTGGGGAGGACGAGCGCGTGGGGCGGGGTCGGCGCGAGATGGGGGGTGGTCGGGACCGAACCCTCCACGGGAACGAACTGCCCGAGCGGCTCGTCGGGTCGGGGCTGCGGGGGCGGTCCGGCCGGGTCGACGCCGGTGGCGCCCTCCGGTGTGTCCCCCGGCGCGGGCTCCGCTGCGTTCGCCGCGAGCGGCTGGGGGGCGTCGGCCGGAGACTGGACGGCTTCCGCCTGCTCCGCCAGGGGGCCGGCGTGCGCGCCCGCGTCGCCGTGTGGGGCGGCGGCGTCGGCGCCGGGCATCCCGTGCGGGCTCTGGACCTGCGGGGCCGGCGGGAAGGAGGGATCGGTGGTGATGGTGGCGTCTCCGGTCGGTGCCGCGGAGGCGTCCGTCGGCTGCGGGGGCTGTGTCACACGGTGAGCCGACAAGAGGCCGGCTTCCGGCGACTCGGGGGGTACGGCGAGGCCGGCCGCGTGCACCGGTACGGCCGGGTCGGCGACCTCGGCGGAGTCTGCGCCGGACGCGTGGGCGGGGGCGAGTTGGTCGGCCGGGGTGGCCAGGTGGTCGGCGTACGAGCCGGGGAGACCGGCCGGAGTGGCCGGGTGGCCGACACCGCCGACGGAATGATCGGCCGGAGCGGCCATGGGGCCGACGCCGACGACGGATTGATCGGCCGGAGTGGCCGGGTGGTCGGCACCGGTGGGGTCGAGTGCGGCAGAACCCGGCGCCTGGGGAGCTTCGGGAGCAAGGGCTTCGTGCGGCTGCGGGGCTTCGGCCCCGGCGGCCACCGTCGGCTGGGGGACCTGAGGCACAACGGTCTCCGGCAGGCGCACCGCTTGAGGCGCCCCTGCCTCGGGCATCTGCCCCGACTCGGGCGCCGCGGCCTCGGGCATCTGCCCCGGCTCGATCGCTCCGACCCCGGGCATCTGCCCCGACTCGGGCGTCCCGGCCCCGGGCAACTGCCCCGACTCGGGCGTCCCCGCATCGGCGAGCGCGGCGGACTCGGGAGCGGCGACCGCGACGACTTCCGCGCCCTCGGGCCCAGCGCCCTCCACGAACTGCGCGCCACCGGCCACGATGCCACCGGGGACAAGACCCTCGGCGGTCTGAACACCGCCGGGGACGAGACCTCCGGCGACCCGCGCACCACCTGCCGCGGAACCGTCGGCGACCGGGGCGTCACCGGAGGCGACCCCCTCGCCGGGTACGACGGCCTCGGTGAACTGCGCGCTCTCAGTTGACGACACGCCCTCAGTGGCGTGTGCGGCTCCAGGAAGCGAACCCGTGTCCGCGCCGTGGGCAGGGTGGGCGTCGGCCTCCGTCACAGCAACCGCACCGGACTCGGCAGCGAGCGGCGCCTCGACCGGGCCGGGCTCCGAAGCGAGCCCGGCATCCGAAGGGAGCCCGGCATCCGAGGGAAGCCCGCCGTCCGGGGCGAGCCCGGCATCCGGAGTCGGCCGCGCCGGGCCGTCGACGGCGCCCTGCGCGACCTGCTCGCCGCCCTCCCCGGCGAACCCGCCCGCGACTGTCTGTCCGCCATCGGCGACGGAGCCGTTGTCCGCGGGGAGGCCGGAGGCTGCGGCGGGATCGTGTCCGGGCTGCGGGGCATGGCCCGACCGTGCTGCGAGAGCGGCGTCGACCGCTTGGCCCGCCTCCACCGGGAAGCCGCCCGCATCGCCCGGCGCCACGGACGCGCTCGCAGTGGCGACCGTACCGACCGCATGCGCGGAATCCGCGGGGAACCCGCCCGACACATGCCCGGCAGCCGCGGGCAGCCCGCCGACAGCGGCCCCGGCCTGCTCCCCGGCCCAAGCGGCGTGCGCGCCCTCCGTGGCGGACACCCCCACAGGAACCTGGTCGCCCTCCACAGCAGACGCCCCGGCGGGAACCTCCGTGCTCTCGGGGCCGCCGTATGCCGCGCCGGCCTCCGCCTCCGTCGCGATGCGGGCCATGACGGCCTGGGCCGCGCCCACCGGCTCGCCATGCTGCTGCTGCGGAACAACCGTTTCGGCAGCCTGTGCCTCGGTGCTCACCGGGGCCTGTACCGCGCCCGGCGCCTGGGCGCTCCACGGGACCGCGCCCTGCGGGGGCATCTCACGGACCTGGGTGGCGTCGAGGTACTCGGTGCCGACCGTCGGCGGGCCGGGGTGTCGGACCGGGGCGCCGGCGGGGCCGCGGTCGGCGAGGGAGCGGACCGGGCTGGCGGAGGTGTCGGGGAGGGGCGGGCCGAGGTGGAGCGGACGGCGCGGGGTGATGGGCGGGATCGGTGTGGTCGGCGCGCTCGGGAGGCGGACGCCGCCGAGGTCGACGGAGCCGCTGTCGCGGCCGGCCATCTCGTGCGGGCCCGGCTCGTGCACGGTCTCGACGACCGGCTCGGGCGCGGGCGGGGCGACCTCGTTGCCCCAGGGGCTCTGCGCACCCGGCAGCAGCAACAGGTCTTCGTCCTCGGCGGTGGTCTCGGAGAGGTAGGTGTACGCACCGTGCGCGGGAACGCCCGGCTGCTCCACCATGCCTGAGTTCTCCGGCAGTCCCTCGCCCGGGACCTGGCCGGTGTCGGTCATGCGTACCCCTCGCCCATCGGTTAGTGCTTCTCGGTCGAGCCCACCGGGAACGGCGCACCGACCGCCCCCGCAGTGAAGAACGAGCATGCGTGCCCAGCGGCACGAACGACCCGCCCATAAAAGGCGACAAAGCCATTCAGTGGCATTGTCCCGGTCGTCCCACCCTCGCGACAGCTTGATCCGCGACGGCCCGCTGTGGACTGCGCCACGTTGCGCGTCCTCCGGTTCTGCCGTACCACACCCACCCCAAAAGGGGCGCGTTTTCCGGACATTGGCGAACGAAGTGCCGGGCCACCGGGTGCGGTACAACGGTCGGCCAGCCTACCGCGAGCGGTACGACTACAGGATCACCGGGACGGCAGAAAACAGGATCACTGGGACGCGGACGGTGTCATGCCCCGCGCTCCGGGAGTGCGCCGCTGAGCAGGAACACCACGCTTCGCTCCTTCTCCGTCCAGGCCCGTGTGTCGAGTTCGACGGACTGGAGGAGAGCGCACTCGACGTCGTAGCCGTGCTCGGTCAGGTCGCGGCCGAGGAGTTCGGCGGCGTCGCGCGTGGAGGCATGGGTGACGATGCGCTGCGGGCGGCGGTCGGCGACCGCGGAGAGCACGGCGGCTCCCCCGCCGCCGACGCGGACGACATCGGGTTCGGGGAGGATCTCCAGGACGTGCGGGGCGGTGCCGCGGACGGTCTGCAGCTGGACGCCGAAGGCCCGTGCGTTGGTCTCGGTGCGCTCACAGGCCCGTGGGTCGCTGTCGACGGCGATGACGGCCGCACCGGCCCGGGCGGCCTCGGTGGCGAAGGCTCCGCTGCCGCAGCCGATGTCCCAGACGAGGTCGCCGACGCGTGGTCCGAGCCGGGCGAGTTGGGCCGCGCGCAGCGGTTCCAGTTCCCCTTCACCCATGAGGCCGCCGTAGGACTCGGCGGGCAGGGTCCAGCCGCGCGGTGCGACGGCCGGGTCGCGGCCGGCGATCCATCCGCCGCCGTCGGCCGCGCCGCTGGTGCCGCCGATGACGATGACGACGTTCGGGTCGCGCCAGGTGTGGTCGGCGACCTTGTCGGAGGTGAGGATCGTGACCCGTTCCCGCTCGGTGCCCAGTTCCTCGCAGATGACGAAGGTGCGGTGGACGCCTTCGAGGAGCAGGCCGAGTTCGGCGGGGCCGGCGCCGGGTGAGGTGAGGACGGCGACCTTGGTATGGGCGCGGCACACATTCACCGCGCGTCGCAGGGTGCGTCGGTGTGCGACGACCACCTGGGCGTCGTCCCAGGGCATTCCGGCGCGGGCGAAGGCGGCGGCGACGGAGGAGACCGCGGGGACGACCTCGACCTCCAGGCCGAACTCGGGCGCCCGCAGGGTCCGTACGACTCCGAAGAACCCGGGGTCGCCGTCCGCGAGCACCACCGCGGTACCGCGGTGGCCGGCGATCCGGCGGGCGGCGAGGGCGACACTGCCCAGGCGGATGCGCTCGGCGGTGGGCGGCACCTCGGGCAGCGCCAGGTGGTGGGCGGCACCGGCCACCAGGGTGGCGGCGCCCAGGGCGGAGCACGCCGCGGCGGTCAGCGGCGAGCCGTCCCAGCCGATCACCGTGACGCGGTCGGCCATAGTCGTCGGTCTCCAGGGGGTTTGCGCAGCTCGGGCTCCGAGAGGGTACCTGGGTTCAGTTCCAGTCGGTGAACAAGGTGAAACCACCGGAGTCGGCGAGCTGCTCGCCCGCCCCGTCCAGGTCCTCGGGGAGCAGGCTCCACACGATGTAGTCGGTGCGCACGTCGCTCCAGGTGCCGTCCTCGGCGCGGACGCGCGCTATGCAGGCGTTGCGCAGCACTCCCTCGCTGATACAGCCGATCTTCTGGGCGACCTGCTGGGAGGCGGTGTTGTCGGCGGCCGTGCGCAGCTCGACGCGCTCGAGTTTCTGGTCGCCGAAGAGCCACTGGGCGGTGACGAGCGCGGCCTCGGAGGCATAGCCCTCGCCACGGGCCCAGGGGGCGATGATGTACGACAACTCGGTCGACCGGACGTGCCAGTTGGTCCTGGTGAGCCGGACGACGCCGACCAGGCGCTGGGTGAGGAACTCCGTGACGGCGAGGTCGAGGCCGCGGCCGGACGCCCGCTCGGCGGGCGCGTGCTCGGTGATCCAGGCGCGGGCCTGGTCCTGGGAGTAGGGCTGGGGCACGTCCGTCCAGGCGCCGACCTGCTCGTCGTTCATCATCTCGGTCAGGGCGGGCACATCGTCCTCGTCGAGGGGACGCAGCACCAACCGCTCCGTGCTGATGGAGATGTTGGGGAAGGTGCTACTCATGCGCCGCTCCGTAACCTTCGGAAAACCTTCAAGTCCTGCTGAACTGCCCAGCATGCAGCATGAGGCCGCCGAAACGCACGACGGGGTCCACGGCCGGTGAGCAAGTGGACCCCGTGCGTGGCGATACGCCGTATACGTGCAGTGGACCGAGACTCAGAACGAGGGGATGACCGAGCCCTGGTACGTGTCCTCGATGAACTTCTTGACCTCGGGGGACGTCAGGAGCGCGGCGAGCTTCTTCACCCGGGGGTCCTTCTCGTTCCCCTTCTTGACCGCGAGGAAGTTGCCGTAGGGGCTGTTCTTCGCGGACTCCAGGACGAGGGCGTCCTTGGCGGGCTTGATGCCGGCGGAGATGGCGTAGTTGCCGTTCACGACGGCGGCGTCCACGTCGTCCAGGGAGCGGGCGGTCTGGGCCGCCTCGACCTCCTTGAACTCGAGGTTCCTGGGGTTCTCGGCGATGTCCTGCGGGGTCGCCTCGCTGCCCGCCCCGTCCTTGAGCGTGATGAGGCCGTCGGCGGCGAGCAGCTTCAGGGCGCGCGCCTCGTTCACGGCGTCGTTGGGGACGGCGATCGTCGCGCCGCTCTTGAGAGCGTCGGCCTTCCTGACCTTGTGGGAGTAGAGGCCGAGCGGCTCCAGGTGGACCGTGACGACGGGCACGATGTGGGTGCCGCGCTTGTTGTTGAAGTCGTCGAGGTAGGGCTGGTTCTGGAAGTAGTTGGCGTCCACCGAGCCGTCCTCGGTGGCGGTGTTCGGGACGATGTAGTCCTGGAACTCCTTGACCTCCAGGTCGAGTCCGGCCTTCTTCGCCAGGTGGTCCTTCACGTAGTTCAGGATCTCGGCGTGCGGGGTCGGGCTCGCGGCGACGACCAGCGGTCCGGTGTGGCCGGAGGAGCCCGACGCCGAGTCCGAGCCCGAGCCGCACGCGGTGAGCCCGAAGGTGAGGGCCCCGGCGGCGAGGACGGCGGTGCTGAGCTTTGTGGTGTTACGCACGAAAAGTGCCTTTCCATATGGGTGCAGCGACCCCGCGATGGGTGGTGCGGGGAGTCTGTGAAGGGGTGCGGAGAGTCCGCGAAGGGGTTACGCCTTGGCCTTCAGCAGCCGCAGCCTCGGTGCCGGACCGGAGCTGCCGCCCCGCCGGTGCAGGGAGCGGGCCGCGAAGTCGCCGGCGAACTGGATCAGCGAGATGACGACGGCGAGGATCGCCACCGTGATCCACATCAGCTCGGTCTCGAAGCGCTGGTAGCCGTAGCGGATGGCGATGTCACCGAGTCCGCCGGCGCCGACCGTGCCGGCCATGGCGGAGTAGCCGATCAGGGCGACGATCGTGGTGGTGGTGCCGGCGATCAGCGAGGGCAGCGATTCCGGTACGAGGACCTTGCGCACGATGGTCCAGGTGTTGCCGCCCATCGACTGCACGGCCTCCACGAGCCCGCCGTCCACTTCGCGGACAGCCGTCTCGACGAGACGCGCGAAGAACGGGATCGCCCCGATGGCGAGGGGCACGATCGCGGCCTCGCGGCCGATGGTCGTGCCGGTGATCCAGCGGGTGAAGGTCATCAGCGCGACCATCAGGATGATGAACGGCATCGACCGGGCGACGTTCACGATCTGTCCGGTCACCTTGTTGGCGAGGACGTTCTGCAGCAGCCCGCCCCGGTCCGTCAGGACCAGCAGGATGCCCAGCGGAAGCCCGCCGGCGACGGCGACGAGCGTGGACCAGCCGACCATGTAGAGCGTGTCCCCACACGCCTCGGACAGCAGCGGCGACATTTCCGACCAGGTCACTTGGCGCCCTCCACGAGCAGAACGGGCTCCTGGCCCACGACGTCGATCCCCAGGCCCTGTTCGCGCAGGAAGCCGATCGGCACGACGTTGTCCTCGTAGCGGCCGGGTAGTTCGATGCGCATCCGGCCGATCTGGAGTCCGCCGACGGTGTCGATGGCGGCGCCAAGGATCGATATGTCGATGTTGTAGGTGCGCGAGAGGCGGGAGACGACCGGCTGGGTGGCGGCCTCGCCGTGGAAGGTGACGTCGACGACGGTGCGGTCGTCGGCGGTGGCCTCGCCGTCGACCGGGAAGAGCGCGGAGGCCAGCTCGGAACCGGGGGTCGCGAGCAGTTCGCTCACCGTCCCGGACTCGACGATCCGGCCGTGCTCCATCAGCGCGGCGGAGTCGCAGATCGACTTCACGACGTCCATCTCGTGGGTGATGAGCAGGACGGTCAGGCCGAGTTGACGGTTCAGGTCGCGCAGCAGCTGGAGGATGGAGCGGGTGGTCTCCGGGTCGAGGGCGCTGGTCGCCTCGTCGGAGAGCAGCACCTTGGGGTCGCCGACCAGGGCGCGGGCGATGCCGACACGCTGTTTCTGGCCGCCGGAGAGCTGCGCCGGGTAGGCGCCCGCCTTGTCGGCGAGCCCCACGAGGTCGAGCAGCTCCAGAGCCTTGCGGGACCGCTCCTTCCCCGACTTCCCGAGGATCTCCAGCGGCAGTTCGACGTTGTCCTGGACGGTTCGGGAGGACAGCAGGTTGAAGTGCTGGAAGACCATGCCGATACGGCTGCGCGCCTGCCGTAGCTCCTTGCCGGCCCGGGGGCCGCGCCCGGCGAGGGCGGTGAGGTCCTGTCCGGCGACGGTGACCGTCCCGGACGTGGGTCGTTCCAGCAGGTTGACGCAGCGGATGAGCGAGGACTTGCCGGCGCCGGACCGGCCGATGACGCCGTACACCTCGCCTTCGCGGACGTGCAGGTCGACGCCGTCGAGGGCGGTGACCTCACGGCCGCGCGAGCGGTAGACCTTGGTCAGGTCCGTTGTCGTGATCACAGGGGTTTCCGTCGTTGTCGAGTACGCGGGCGTGGGTGTGCCCCGGTACGGGAGGAGAGTCATGCGCGGGCGGCCCGGTCTCGTACGGGTCCATGCCGTACGGACATGCCGCGGCGGCTCGCTTCGGGGCGCGAGGCTCAGGGGTGGTGCGGGGGCCCTCTAGAAGGCGCGCATTCGACACATACAACGAGCACCGGGCGTCATGGTCGCCTCGGTCGCAAGGGTGCGGCAGCTCGTCGTGGTCATGCGATCAGTAAAGCAGACGTATCGAAGCGACCAAGAACGCGCTGTCCACATGGCGGACAGCGCTGGACAGGGGTCGGCGGCGGTGGACCATTTCCGCCGTAATAAGGTCACGACATGCTCACCGTCCTGACCCTGGTGACCGGGGTCGCCGCGCTGCTGCTCGCCGCCTGGTGCGGCTGGGCCGCCTATCGGGACCAGCCGACCAAGGACTGGCACTTCATCGGCATGGCCGTGGTGTCGCTGCTGGCCGTGGTGCAGCTGGTGGTCGGGATCGTGCTGCTGGCGCGGGGCGAGAAGCCGGAGCAGGGGACGACGATCTTCGTGGCGTATCTGCTGGGCGCGTTCGCGTGCGTGCCGGCGGCGGGCTTCATGTCGCTCGCGGAGCGCACCCGCTGGGGTTCGGTGACGGTGGCCGCCGGCGGTGTGGTGCTGGCCGTGCTGGAGGTGCGGCTCTATGACATCTGGGGAGGCTGAGGTGGCCGTGACGGAGGAGAAGCCGACCAGGACACGGCTGATCAGCGGGCCGGGCATGCTGCTGCTCTGGTTCTACGGCGTGATGGTCGTCGGCGCGCTCTCGCGCTCCGTCTACCAGATCGCCACCGAGTTCGACCGGGCCCCGCTCGCCTACTCGCTGTCCGCGGTCGCCGGTGTCGTCTACGGGTTCATCACGTACACGCTGGTGCGGGGCGGGGAGACGGCCCGCAGGGCGGCGCAGATCTGCTGCGCCGCCGAACTCGCGGGTGTGCTGATCGTCGGCACCTGGACGCTGGTCGACACGTCGGCCTTCCCGGACGCGACGGTGTGGTCCGACTACGGCATGGGGTACGTCTTCATCCCGGTGCTGCTGCCGGTCTCCGCGCTGTACTGGCTGCGCAGAAACCGCACCGTCACGCCGTAGTGACGTACGCCCCGGCCGGCTTCTCCAGGACGATCATCGGTACGCCGTCCGCGCCCTGGGACGTGCCCACCGTCTGGTAGCCGACCCGGCGGTACAGCCGGAGGTTGCCCTCGCTGCGGTGGCCGGTGTGCAGCCGGAAGCTGGTGGCGCCGCGCTCCTCCACGAGCGCCGTCTCGGCCGCGCGCAGCAGTCGCGCGCCGATGCCGTGGCCCTGCAGTCGCGGGTGGACGCAGAGCTTGCCGATGGCGGCGGAGCCGTCCTCGGTGACCCGGCCGCGCACCGAGCCGACCACTTCCTCGCCGAGCCGCGCCACGAAGACGCAGTCGGCGGCCACCTCCTGGCGGACCGAGTCCAGGGTCTGGACGAGCGGGTCGATGCGGTAGTTGCCGTACAGCGCCGCCTCGCTCTGGAAGCACAGGTACTGGAGCCTGAAGATCTGCTCTGCATCCTGCTCGGTCGCCACCGAGATGGTCACGCTCATGCCCATGTGCGCACGCCTCCCGCTCACCTGATCGCCACGTTGTCCCTCACTCCTATCCCCGCCCTTCGCGCGCCGCAACCTCCGGTGTGAGCAAACGACGGAGACATCCCAGGCATCTGGAACGTTCCGGACCCAGACTTCCCTGTGACATACCCAACTCCCCCGCGATTTCCCGGTATGTCAGGTCTTTCGGGGAGAGCAGGGCCTCCATCAGACCGGGGCAGCGGCCGGGCAGCCGGCGGACCGCGTCCCGCAGCGCGCGGCGACGGGCGGCGGCCAGGGCCAGATGGGCCGGGTCACCGTCGGTGTCGGCGGCGGGCTCGGTGGCGTAGGGCCGTTCATGACGGGCGGAACGGCGGCTGCGGCGGGCTTCGGAGCGGACGGCGCGGCGCAGCCAGCCGGGCGGGTCGACGGGCGGGCCGTCCGCGTCCAGGCGCTCCAGGAGCCGTAGCCAGACCGCCTGTTCCAGGTCGGCGGACTCGGTTCCGGAGGCATGTGCCTCCGCGGAGGCCTCGGCGGTGAGCAGGGGGCGCAGGGTGGCGACTAGCTCGTGTGTCATACGCGGCACGACGCGGCCGCCCGGGCCGTGGGTTGCCCGGGCGGCCGATGATCACCCCAACCGGCGTCGGCCGCTCAGCCGTTGACGAAGTCCGCGCGGGCGAGGACGCCGGTGTCGGCGTTGTCGGTGAAGACGCCGTCGATGCCGGTGGCGAAGTACCTCCTGAAGGCGCCGAAGGGGTCGCCGTAGCCGTCCGCGTCGGTGCCCTTGCGGAACTCCGCCGGCAGGAAGGGGTTCTCGTTGCGCATGGTGTACGGATGCAGGATCAGGCCGACCTTGTGCGCGTCGGAGACGAGGGTGGTCTCCTGGTCGAGGCTGCCGTCCGCCTTCTTCGTGATGATCAGGTCGAGGGTGGGGCCGAGGCCCTGCGCGTAACCGGCGATCTCCCTGAGGCCCTTCGGGGTGATCAGGTCGGCGACGGTGCGCGGGTCGCCCGCCTCCACGAAGTCCCAGGGGCGGGTGTTGGCCGCCGAGAGCAGCACGACGAGCGGGTTGTCGACGAGGGTGTTGAGGCGCTGGATGCTGCTCGGTTCGAAGGACTGCAGGATGACCGGCGAGTTCCGCTTGTCCTTGCCGTGCTTGTGCAGCAGCTTGGCGACCCGCTCCTCGAGGCCCAGGCCCAGCTTGCGGAAGTAGGTGGGGTGCTTGGTCTCGGGGTAGATCCAGACCTGCTTGCCGCGCTTGCGGGTCTGCTCGTCCTGCCACTTGAGGACTTCCTCGAAGGAGGGGATCTCCCAGCGGCCGTTGTAGAGCGTGTTGTGCGGGCGATTGGCCGGAATGCGCTCGATCGCGCGCAGGGTCTTGAGCTCGGCGAGCGTGAAGTCCTCGGTGAACCAGCCGGTGGTGGAGACGCCGTCCAGGAGCTTGGTGGTCCTGCGCCCGGCGAACTCGGGGTGGTCGGCGACGTTCGTGGTGCCGCCGATCTCCGGCTCGTGGCGGCAGACCAGATGGCCGTCCTTGGTGGGCACCAGGTCGCCGGCCTCGACGACGTCCGCGCCGAGGTCCAGGGCCAGTTCGTACGAGCCGAAGGTGTGCTCGGGCCGGTAGCCGCTGGCGCCGCGGTGACCGATGATCGTCGGCCTGGGCAGGCTCTTCAGCCCGCCCTGGCCCCCGTGCCCGGTGCCCGCGGCTCTCGCCGTGCCGGACAGGCCGAGTACGGCTCCGCCCGCGCCCAGCACCGCCGCGCCGAGGAGCGCGCGTCGCCCGGTGCCGCCTGTCTGCTCGTTCTCCTGCGTTGCCATGAGCGCCTCCCCTGACGTCGGCTTCTGGATGCGGGCCGATCGTAGGTGGGTGGACATGACGCGAGGGAGGCCTTGGCCGGAACACGCGGGTGACGCGTGATGTCGTATGAGGAGGCAGGTTTTGACGTGTGGTCGGCTCACCCTTTCGGTGGACGCGACGTCCGTTTCGGTGGACGCGACGTCCGTCACATCGTTCCGGCCCGGTTACCGGCGGGCAACGGCACGTCACCGCAGGTAAACGTACGTCAACAGTGCGTAAGACCTGGGTGAACCCGATGTGCGAGACCCCGGGGACCGGGAGTATCGTCCTCACCTGCACAGACTCAATCGAAACCCTTGACACCGGAGGGCCCGTTGTCCCGCTTCGCGCTCATCAAGGCAGTGCTCGGACCGATCATGCGCCTGATGTTCCGCCCACGGGTGGAGGGTGTGGAGCACATCCCGGGGGACGGCCCCGTGATCCTCGCCGGCAACCACCTCACCTTCATCGACTCGATGATCCTTCCGCTCGTGTGCGACCGGCAGGTGTTCTTCATCGGCAAGGACGAGTACGTCACCGGCAAGGGGTTCAAGGGCCGGCTCATGGCCTGGTTCTTCACCGGCGTCGGCATGATCCCCGTGGACCGGGACGGTGCGAACGGCGGGGTGGCGGCCCTGATGACCGGGCGCCGCGTGCTGGAGGAGGGGAAGGTCTTCGGGATCTACCCCGAGGGCACGCGGTCGCCCGACGGACGGCTGTACCGGGGTCGCACCGGGATCGCCCGGCTGACGATGATGACCGGGGCGCCCGTCGTCCCGTTCGCGATGATCGGCACGGACAAGCTGCAGCCGGGGGGTGCGGGGATGCCGCGTCCGGGGCGTGTCACCGTCCGGTTCGGCGAGGCGATGGAGTTCTCCCGTTATGACGGGATGGACCGGGACCGGTATGTACTGCGGGCCGTGACGGACTCCGTGATGGCCGAGGTCATGCGGCTGTCCGGGCAGGAGTACGTCGACATGTATGCGACGAAGGCCAAGGCGGCGTAGCACCTCAACGCGGTTCGGCCGTATGCCGGGTGCGGGTCCGTCGTGGCTGGTCGCGCCCACCCGGCGCAGCGACACATCGGCACAGCCCCGCGCCCCTCAGGAAGCGGCGTCGCCCAGCCGTTGACCTCGCAGCATGAACCATGCGGCGACCGCCGTCACCAGCAGGACGATCGCTCCGACGCCCGTCGCGATCGACAGGCCGTCGACGAAGGCCTCTCGGGCTGCGGCCAGCAGGTCCCGCGCCGCGGCCGTCGGCATGCCCGACGCAGCTTCCACCGCTCCCCCGAGTGACTCGTGTGCGCCCGCCGGCGTGCCCGCCGGAGCGGCGAAGCCGCGGTAGACACCCGTCACGATCGAGCCCAGTACGGCGATGCCGAGGGCCGCGCCCAGTTCGTACGCCGTTTCCGAGACGGCGCCCGCCGCGCCCGCCTGTTCCTTCGGGACCGAGGACAGGATGACGTCCGAGGTCACCGTCAAGGAGAAGCCGGCGCCGACCCCGACGACCAGGAGCGCGGCGCCCAGGAGCGGGTAGCCGGTCGACTCGTCGATCAGGGTCAGGGTCGCCAGGGCGGCGCCCACCGCGGCCAGCCCGCCCGCGACCACCGCGCGGACCGAGAGGCGCCGGGCCGCCCGGCCCGCGATCAGACCCGCCGCCACCGCGCCCACGGCGGCGGGGAGTTCGGCGAGACCGGCCTCGAACGGCCGCCTGCCCTGGACCAGTTGCAGGTACTGGGAGAGGAAGAAGACCAGTCCGGACAGGCCGAGGATGGTCAGCAGGTCGGCCAGGACCGCGGCGCTGAAGCCCCGGTGGCGGAACAGGCGCATGTCCAGCAGCGGGGTGGGGAGCGTGAGTTGGCGGCGGACGAACCGGATCAGGGCGGCCGCGCCCACGGCGCCCGCGGCGAGTGTGGGCCACGTGAACCCGTGGCTCGCCGCTTCCTTGACGGCGTAGACGACGCCGATGACACCGACCAGGGAGAGCGTGACGCTGATCAGGTCCCAGGGGCCGGGGTCCGGGTTGCGGGACTCCGGGAGGGTGCGGACGCCCACCAGGACCAGGACCGCCATCACGGGCAGGTTGATCAGGAAGACCGAGCCCCACCAGAAGTGTTCGAGCAGGAAGCCGCCCGCGATCGGGCCTATGGCCGTGCCCGCGGAGGCGGTCGCGCCCCAGATGCCCACCGCGAGGCTGCGCTCGCGCGGGTCGGGGAAGAGGTTGCGGATCAGGGCGAGGGTCGCCGGCATGAGGGTGGCGCCCGCGACGCCGAGCAGGGCGCGGGCCAGGATCATCAGCTCCGGTGTCGTCGCGTAGGCGTTGAGGACCGATATCGCGCCGAACGCGGTGGCGCCGACGAGGAGGATCCTCTTGCGTCCCACGCGGTCGCCGAGGCTGCCCATCGAGACGAGCAGACCGGCGATGACGAAGGAGTAGACGTCCCCGATCCACAGGAGCTGGGTGCCGGAGGGCTTCAGGTCCTCGCTGATGTAGGGGGTCGCCAGGCCGAGGACGGTCGCGTCGACGGCCACCAGCAGCACGGCGAGCACGAGGACGGAGAGCGCGAGCCAGCGGCCCGGGCGCTTCACCGCCTCGGTCGTGGACGCCGGCTGCAGGGTGCTGGTCATGATTCCTCTCTTCGGGAAGGGTTCTGGGGGGTGTGCTGTCGCAGTGCGCCGCCGAGCAGCAGCTCGGTGATCATGTGGGTGAAGTCCTTGGGGGCCACCCGGCCCTCCATCACCGCCCAGGCACCGGAGGCGAGCAGGCCGTAGAGCGCCTCGGTGAGCCAGGCGGGGGTGAGGTCGATACGGAACTCGGCCGCCGCCTGGCCGCGGCGGAAGAGGGCGGCGATACGGTCGTCGATCCTGGTCCAGCCCTCGTGCTGCCCCTCGCCCTCGAACAGCTGGTTCTCGGTGTAGAGGAACGCGAGCAGGGCGGCGGCCGGTTCCAGGGCCTTGACGAGCCGCCGTACCGCTTCGGGTGCGGGGCCCTCGTCCAGGCGGGCCGCGTCCAGCGCCGCCTCGCACTCGGCGATGCCGAGCGACTCCAGCGCCCGTACGAGCGCGTCACGGCCCGCGAAGTGGCGGTGCAGCGTGGCACGGCTGATGCCGGCCGCCTTGGCGACCTCGTCCATCGTGGCGGTGGACTTGCGGGTCAGCAGGGCGGCGGCGGTGCGCAGTACGTGGTCGCGATCGACAGCCATGAGACAACAGTAACCCATGTGAGACATTCATGTCTCACTCTGGGCATGCCTGACTCATGGACGTGGGCACGAGCAGCTGATCGTCAGTGCCAGGGCAGGCCGGCTCGCGTCCGCCAGTACACCTGCGGTTCCTCCACCAGCGCCGCGAGGCGGCTCAGCTGGTCCTCGTCGAGGTCCACGACCGCCGCGTGCAGATTGGACGAGAGATGTCCGAGGGTCGCGGCGCCGGAGAGGACCACGCCCGCCCAGGGCTGACGGAGGACCAGGGCGAGGGCGACCGCGTCACAGCCCAGCGATGTCTCCTCGGCCACCGCCTTCAGGGCCTGCGGGGCGTTCGGGCCGGCGAGGCGGCCGTTGGCCATGCCCTCCTTGACGATCACCGTGAGGCCGGCGTCGTGCGCCTCGGCGAGGGCGGGGGCGGCCGAGGTCTCCAGGGCGTTGTACGTCGACTGGACGGCACGGAAGAGGGGCTCGCCGTCGACCGTCACGGCGAGGGCGGCGCGGATCGCGTCCGCCTGGGCCGGGCCGCTGGTGGAGAAGCCGATGGTGACGCCCTCGGCGGCGGTCTCCGCGAGCCTCGCGTGGAGGTCCTTGTCGGTCAGGGCCGGGCTGTCCGGGGTCACCGAGTGGATCTGGTAGAGGTCCAGATGGTCGCCGAGGAGGTCCGCGGTCTCGCCGCGCTGGCGCTCGTAGGTCGCGAGGCTGTGGTCCTTGACCTCGTGCTTCTCGGCGTCGGTGGCCCAGCCGGCGGTGTACGTGTAGCCCCACTTGCTGCCGATGACGATGTCGGTGGTGTCGGGGCGGGCGTTCAGCCAGTCGGCGAGGAACTCCTCGGAGCGGCCGTAGGAGCGGGCCGCGTCGAAGTAGCGGACGCCCTGGGCGTAGGCGGCGTCGAGGAGTTCGTGGGTGCGGGCGCGGAGCGTCTCGACGCTGCGGTTCTCCGCGAGTCCGAGGTCGTGGTCCCGGTTGAGGTTGATGTAGCCGGGGCGGCCGACCGCGGCGAGGCCCAGGCCGATGTGGCAGGTGGGGGTGGTGGCGGTGGCGAGGCGGGCGAAGGGCATACCGACAACGTAACTCGGGATGCCCTTTCGCCTCAGGGGGTGGGGGCAAGGTGTTTCTGGCGGGTGCGGGACAAGGTGTTTCCGGCGAGTGCGGGTGCGTGGTGGCTTGTCGCGCCCACGCGGCGGTAGCCGCGAATTCACTACAGCCCCGCGCTCCTAGGGGCGTTCCGCCCACCGGTGCTGAGCCGCCAGGTTCTCCTTCACTTCCGCCAGCTGGACGGCGACCGCGCTCGGGGCCGTGCCGCCCCTGCCGTCGCGGGAAGCCAGCGCGCCCGGGACGTTGAGGACCGACCGGACCTCCGGGGTCAGATGGGCGGAGATCTTGGCGAACTGGTCGTCCGTCAGCTCGTCCAGTTCCTTGCCCTCGGCCTCGGCCGCCTTGACGCACTCTCCGGCGACCTCGTGGGCGACACGGAACGGGACGCCCTGCTTGACCAGCCACTCGGCGATGTCGGTGGCGAGGGAGAAGCCGGCCGGGGCCAGTTCCTCCATACGGTCTCGGTGGACGGTGAGGGTGGCCATCATGCCCGTGAAGGCCGGGAGGAGGACCTCCAGCTGGTCGATGGAGTCGAAGACCGGCTCCTTGTCCTCCTGGAGGTCGCGGTTGTAGGCGAGGGGCAGGGCCTTGAGGGTGGCCATCAGGCCCGTCAGGTTGCCGATCAGCCGGCCGGACTTGCCGCGCGCCAGCTCGGCGATGTCCGGGTTCTTCTTCTGGGGCATGATCGACGAACCCGTGGAGAACGCGTCGTGCAGGGTCACGAAGGAGAACTCCTTCGTGTTCCAGATGATGACCTCCTCGGCGATCCGGGAGAGGTTCACGCCGATCATCGCGGTGATGAAGGCGAACTCCGCCACGAAGTCGCGGGACGCCGTGCCGTCGATGGAGTTGCCGACGCTGCCGTGCTCGAAGCCGAGGTCCTTCGCCACCGCCTCCGGGTCGAGGCCGAGGGAGGAGCCCGCGAGGGCGCCCGAGCCGTACGGGGAGACCGCCGTGCGCTCGTCCCACTGCCGCAGCCGCTCCGCGTCCCGGGACAGGGACTGGACGTGGGCCAGGACATGGTGGGCGAAGAGGACCGGCTGGGCGTGCTGGAGGTGGGTGCGGCCGGGCATCGCCACGTCCGGGTGGGCCTCCGCCAGTCCGACCAGGGCGTCCTGGAGGTCGGCGATCAGACCGCCGATCGTGCGGGCGTGGTCGCGGAGGTACATCCGGAACAGGGTCGCGACCTGGTCGTTGCGGGAGCGGCCGGCGCGCAGCTTGCCGCCGAGGTCGGGGCCGAGGCGCTCCAGCAGACCCCGCTCCAGCGCGGTGTGGACGTCCTCGTCGGCGATCGTGCCCACGAAGGAGCCGTCGGCGACCGCCGCCTCCAGCTGGTCCAGGCCCTCGATCATCCGGGTCAGCTCGTCGTCCGTGAGCAGACCCGCCTTGTTGAGCACGCGGGCGTGGGCGCGCGAACCGGCGATGTCGTAGGGCGCCAGCCGCCAGTCGAAGTGGACGGACGCGGACAGCTTCGCCAGGGCCTCGGCGGGACCGTCGGCGAAACGGCCGCCCCAGAGCCTTACGTCACCGCTGTTGCTGCTCACTTGCGTCGCTCCTAGGGAGGGTTGGTGGGTGGCTCGGATCTCCGACGACAGACTAGCTATGCATGAGTATGCAGAGTGTTGCATGAATCGTCAATTTAAGGAGCGCTTGAACATGCGTAACCGCTTTCCCGTACCTCTCGCCGAACGCAGGCGCCGCGTTTGTACACCCCAGCCACACAGCAGTGACACACCTGTCACCCGACACCCGAGTGAGGCAGCCGCATGTCCAGGGCTCTTCCGAAGTACAACAAGCGTCGCGTCGTGATCCTCGGCGGCGCCGCCGCTGTGGCCCTGTCCGGGGCGATCATCGCCGGTACCGCCCTCGCCGGTACGCCGTCCAAGGGCAGCACGAACAACGCGCGGACCCTGGCCGCGTCCCCCGGCACCATCAGCTGCCCGGACGTCGCCTCCAAGCTTCCGGCGATCCCGGCCTCCGCCCAGGCCGAGGTCACCCGCAACCTGACCCTGCTGCAGACGCAGATCAACGAGGCCAACAAGCGCCTGGTCGACACGGTGGGCCAGGGCGGACCGAACTTCGTGAACAACGCCATCCTGGGCCCCCTCAAGGACAAGCGCGTGGCCACGATCAACCGCATCGCCACCGCCATCGGCCGCACGGCGGCCAAGCCGACCGGCCTCGACTCCCTGGCGCCCTGCGCGCTGAACGGGGCGGGTGCGGCCGCGGGCAACGCGGGCAAGGGCAACACGGGCAAGGGCAACGCCAACACCGGCAACGCCAACTCCGGTGCGGCCGCCACGGCCGGCGCGAGCGCCTCCACCGCGGCGAACGGGGCGTCCGGCACCGGTGCCGCCGCCGTCGGGACGATCTCCTGCCCGGACGTCGCCTCCAAGCTTCCGGCGATCCCGGCCTCCGCCCAGGCCGAGGTCACCCGCAACCTGACCCTGCTGCAGACCCAGATCGACGAGGCCAACAAGCGCCTGGTCGACACGGTCGGCCAGGGCGGACCGAACTTCGTGCAGAACGCGATCCTCGGCCCGCTGGCGGACAAGCGGAAGTCGACCGTCGACCGGATCGCCATCGCGATCGGCCGTACGGCGGCCAAGCCGACCGGCCTCGACTCCCTGGCCGCCTGCACGCTCACCAAGTGACGTGACAGGCGCTGTGGCCGCCCCGAAGGAGCGCCGGCCGGGGCGGCCACGGCAGGAGACGGGCCCGGATGGGCCAACCCGGCTGCCGTCGCCGGTCGCGCCGTCTACGGTCTGAGCCATGCGATCGCTTCTGGGCGCCGGTGCGTCGGTGTGTGCTTCCGTGCTGGTGCTGGGCGCCGCCTCCGCGGCGCCCGCCGCGAGCCCCCCGCTGCCCGCCCGGATGGCCGACACGGGCGGGGGTACCCAGTTGATCACCGCCGTGGCCGCCGGGACGAGCGCGACGACCGGGACGCTCACCTGGTGGAGCCTGCGCGACGGGCAGTGGGTGAAGGCCGGTTCGGCCGGCGCGCGGTTCGGGGCCAAGGGCCTCGTCGAGGGAACCGCACGCAGGCAGAACACCTCGACGACCCCCACGGGCCTGTACGACCTGCCCTTCGCGTTCGGCATCAAGGCAGCGCCGACCGGGACGTCGTACAAGTACCTTCCCGTGCACGCGCGTTCATGGTGGTGCGAGGACAACGCCTCGAAGTCCTACAACCGCTGGACCGAGCCGCGGCCGGCCGACTGCCGGGCGTCCGAGTCGGAGCGCCTCGCCTCGTACGAGACGCAGTACGCCCACGCGATGGTCATCGGGTTCAACTACCACAGGCCGGTGCGGCAGCGCGGCGCCGGGATCTTCCTCCATGTCAACGGGCGCGGGGCGACGGCCGGTTGTGTCTCGGTGCCCGGCTCCGCCATGCAGGCCATCCTCAAGTGGGCGTCCGCCGGGAAGAAGCCGCACATCGCCATCGGCACCACCGGCGGCAGCACCGCGATCACCCGGTACTGAGCCGGACGGTGAACGTGGTCGACCCCGGGCGGCTGTCCAGGACCACCTCTCCCCCGTGGGCCTCCGCCACCGCCGCCACGATCGACAGCCCCAGCCCCGCCCCGCCGCCCACCGCGCCGGGGCGGCGGCGGTGTTCGGCGCGGGTGAAGCGTTCGAAGACTCCCGGCTGAAGGGCCTGAGGGATGCCCGGGCCGTCGTCGTGGACCTTGAGCACGGCCGAACTCTCCGCCTGCTCCAGGGTCACCGTGACCTTCGTGCCGACGGGTGTGTGCAGCCGGGCGTTGGCCAGCAGGTTGGCCAGCAGCTGGTGGAGGCGGTGGGCGTCGCCGGGGACGGTGACCGGTTCCTCGGGCAGCTCCAGGGTCCAGCGGTGCTCGGGGCCCGCCGCGCGGGCGTCCGTCACCGCGTCCAGGACCAGCATCGTGAGGTCGACCGGGTGACGCTCCAGCGGACGGCCCGCGTCCAGGCGGGCGAGGAGCAGCATCTCGTCGACCATCTCGCCCATGCGCGAGGACTCCGCGGCGATGCGTTCGAGGGCTCTGGTGATCTCCGGGGGAACCGGGCCCGGGTGGAGCAGGGCCAGTTCCGCGTGGCCCCGGACCGAGGCCACCGGTGTGCGCAGCTCGTGACTCGCGTCGGCCGCGAAGCTGCGCAGGCGTTCCTCACTGGCGTGCCGCTTGGTGAGGGCGTCCTCGACATGGCCCAGCATCCGGTTGAAGGCGCCCGCCACCTGGCCCACCTCGCTGCGCGGGTCGGCCCGGGGGGCCCGGGGCGGCAGCGCCACCTCGCCGCTGGCCAGCGGGAGTTCGCTGACCCGGGTGGCGGTGGCCGCCACCCGGCTGAGCGGACGCAGCGACCAGCGGACCCAGAGGGCGCCCGCCACGCCGGTGACGGTGAGGGCGGCGCCGAAGACGATCGCCGCGACCAGTACCAGCCGGTGGACCGCGGCCTCCACCGGCTCCAGGGGCAGGCCGGTGAGCAGTACGTCTCCGTCGGCGCCTCGGGAGTAGACGACCCGGTAGGCGTGCAGGGCGGAGAGGCGGACGGTGTGCCCCCTGCCGTCGGGGGCGATCCCGGCGAGCTTCTCCTTGTCCTCCGCGCTCAGGGGGACGTGCTGGATGCCGTCGGACCGGACGACCGCCGCGTCGGTGACGGTCCCGTCGACCAGCCGGGCGCCCAGGGTGCCGGTGGACTGCCGCCGGGTGTCGCCGTTTTCGTCGCCGTCGTGGTCGTCGGGCAGACCCTTGTGCTCCAGACTCACGGCGAACCGGTTCCCGGCCTCGGTCAGCTGCTGGTCCAGCCGGCTGAGGAGGAACCCGTTGAGCTCGAGCACCGCGGCCACCCCGACCGCGGCGCAGCTGACCGCGAGCAGCACGACCAGGCCGAAGGTGAGCCGGGCCCGCAGGGTGCGCGGCCGGGGCAGGCGCCGCCACGGCACTCTCATGCCGCCCCCGGCTTGAGCACGTACCCGGCGCCGCGCACCGTGTGGATCATCGGCTCACGGCCCGCGTCCACCTTCTTGCGGAGGTAGGAGATGTACAGCTCGACGACATGGGCGCGGCCTCCGAAGTCGTAGGACCAGACACGGTCGAGGATCTGGGCCTTGCTGAGGACGCGGCGGGGGTTGCGCATCAGGAAGCGCAGGAGTTCGAACTCGGTGGGCGACAGCTCGATCAGCTCACCCGCGCGGGTGACCTCACGGGAGTCCTCGTCCATGACCAGATCGCCCACCGTGAGGCGGGGGCCCTCCTCCAGCCGGCGGGCCATGCCCGCGCGCCGGAGCAGACCGCGGACCCGGGCGACGACCTCCTCCAGGCTGAAGGGCTTGGTGACGTAGTCGTCGCCGCCCGCGGTGATACCGGCGATACGGTCCTCGACCGCGTCCCGGGCGGTGAGGAAGAGGACGCAGACATCCGGTTTCACGGCATGCAGCGAGCGCAGCACCGAGAAGCCGTCGGTGTCCGGGAGCATCACGTCCAGGACGACCGCGTCCGGCATCAGCTCGCGGGCCTCGGTGAGGGCGGAGGCGCCGTCGCCGGCCGCGCGGACCTGCCAGCCCTCGTAGCGCAGGGCGCCGGAGAGCACCTCGGCGAGATCGGGGTCGTCGTCGACGACGAGGACGCGCAGGGGGGTGCCGTCGGGGCGGGTGAGGGCGGGACGGCCGGATCTGGTGGTGTTCATCTCCTCCCCAGGATCGCCCCTCGCGCCCGCGTCACACACCGGGCGAGGCTCTGAGTTTCCTCTGAGTGGGCTCGGTGAGGGTCCCGTTCAGAGGGTGCTCAGAGGTTGTGGAGGCACAGTTGCGTCCCGGACAGGTGAAAGGACGCATATATGACCACCGTGTACGAGCGGAGGGCGGCACCGCAGGTCGCGCCGCCCGTGCGGCGCTCCCCCGCGGGCGCCGTGCTCGCGCTGCTGTGGGCCGGTGCGGCCGCCGTGGTCGCGATGTGGTGGGCGGACACCGGTTCGGTGGTCGGCGCCGCGGGCTGGCTGACCGGGGCCGGGCGGATCGCCGGGCTGCTGTGCGGGTACGCCTGCGCGGTGCTGGTCGGCCTGATGGCGCGGGTGCCGCTGCTGGAGCGCCGGGTCGGCTCGGACCGGGTGGCCCGCTGGCACGCGATGGCCGGCCGCTACACGGTCTGCCTGCTGGTGGCGCACGTCGTGCTGATCCTGCTCGGGTACGCGGCCCAGGACCACGCCACGTTCTGGCACGAGGCCGTCACCGTGGTCACGGACTATCCGGAGATGCTCAGGACCACCGCCGGCACGGTGATCCTCTTCGCGGTCGGCATCACCTCGGCACGCGCCGTGCGCCGCCGGACCAGTTACGAGTTCTGGTACTACGTCCACCTGCTCACCTACGGCGCCGTGTTCCTGGCCTTCAGCCACCAGCTGGTGCTGGGCAACGAGTTCAACGGCCACCGGCTCGCCACGGCCGCCTGGTACGCGCTGTATCTCGGCGTGGCCGCGCTGGTGCTGTGGTTCCGGATCCTCGCCCCGGTGCGGCTGAACCTGCGCCACCGGATGCGGGTGCGGTCCGTGCACCGGGAGGCGCCGGGCGTGTTCTCGGTCGTCGTCCACGGACGGCGGCTGGACGAGATGGGGGCGCGGCCGGGGCAGTTCTTCCGCTGGCGGTTCCTGGGCGAGGGCATGGGCTGGACGTCGACGCCGTACTCGCTGTCGGCGCCGCCCCGCCCGGACCTGCTGCGGATCACGGTCAAGGCGCTCGGCGACCACAGCGCGGCGATCTCCCTGCTGCGGCCCGGCACCCGGGTGTGGGCGGAGGGGCCGTACGGCTCGATGACCGAGGACCTGCAGACCTCGGCGAGGTCCCTGCTGATCGCCGCCGGTGTCGGCATCACGCCGATGCGGGCCCTGTTCGAGACCCTGCCCGGCGAGGTCACGCTCGTCTACCGGGCCCGTACGGCCGAGGACCTGGCTCTGGGCGCGGAGCTGGAGGCCATCGCCCAGTGGCGCGGCGCGAGGGTCCTGTACGCCCTCAACGGGCCGGACGGCCGGCGCCCGAGCCTGACCGCGGCGTCCCTGCGGGCGAGCGTCACCGACCTGGCCGGCCACGACGTCTACATCTGCGGTCCGCACGGGTTCGCCCGGGATCTGTACGGGGAGCTGCGCGCCGCCGGGGTCCCGGACCGCCGCATCCACCACGAGTCGTTCGAATTCTGAGACCTGTGAGGCCGTAGAAGTGCACGCGCTGAAGAAGAACCGCCCCCTGCGCCGGATCGTGCTGGCGAGCGCCGCCACCGTCTCCGGGATGGTGCTGCTGCTGTCCCTGAAGCCGCACACCACGCCGACGGCCGCCCTGGCGGTGCCGGCGCCCTCCAGCAGTTCGAGCGCGTCCGGCGGCTCAGGCGGCACAGGTGGCTCAAGTGGCACAGGTGGCTCAAGTGGCTCTGGCGGGTCGACCACCACCGGCACGAAGACCGTCACCGGGAGCACGATCCAGACCCGGTGGGGTCCCGTCCAGGTGAAGATCACCATCAAGAGCGGGAAGCTCACCGACGTGACGGCGGTGCAGTACCCCACGGACAACCCGCGCGACCAGGAGATCAACAGCTACGCCCTTCCCCAGTTGCGCAGCGAGGCCCTGCAGGCCCAGAGCGCCGGCATCGACACCGTCTCCGGGGCGACTTACACGAGTGACGGTTACCGCCAGTCACTCCAGTCCGCGCTGGACTCGGCGGGCAGCTGAACACACGGGCGGCGCGGCACGTATCTCAGGGCCAAGGGACCACGCCAACCCCCTTGCCCCCGCCCCGGAGGAACAGTGACCACCACGCTCGCAGGCGGCCGCGCCGCCCGCCGCCAGACGATGCGCCGCATCCGCCCGCGCCGTTCCCCGGCGACCGTCCTGCTGCTCGCCGTCTTCGCCGGCGCGGTCGGCGTGCTGTGGCTCTGGTGGATGAACACACCGTCCATCGCCGACCAGAACGGCAAGATCCTCAACGCGGGCCGGATCACCGGTCTGCTGGCCGGTTACCTGATGGCACTGGTCGTCCTGCAGATGGCCCGGGTGCCCGCCCTCGAACGCCGGGTCGGCTCCGACCGGGTGGCCCGCTGGCACGCGATGAGCGGCCGCTACACGCTCTGTCTGGTCTTCGCGCACGTCTTCCTCATCATGTGGGGCTACGCGCTGCAGGCCGGCAAGTCGCTCGGCGACATCGTCCAGCAGACCATCGACTCCATCAACCAGCTGCCCGACATGGGCAAGGCGGCCATCGGCACCGGTCTGTTCGTGCTGATCGGCCTGACCTCGATCGGTCCGGTGCGGCGCAGGCTGCCGTACGACACCTGGTACCACGTCCATCTGCTGACGTACGGGGCCGTGTTCCTGACCTTCTGGCACCAGATCACCACCGGCAACGACTTCGCCCTCGAACCCGCCGCGAAGACCTTCTGGTACGCGCTGTACGGGTCGGTCACCGCACTGGTGATCTGGTACCGCATCCTCACCCCGATCCGGCTCAACATGCGCCACCGGATGCGCGTCGAGGCGGTCATCGAGGAGGCGCCGGGCATCGTGTCCGTCCTCATCGGCGGGCGGAAGCTGCACCGGATGGGCGCGCAGGCCGGACAGTTCTTCCGGTGGCGGTTCCTCGCGCCGGGCATGCGGTTCAGCTCGCACCCGTACTCGCTGTCGGCGGCGCCCCGTCCGGACATGCTGCGGATCACCGTGAAGGCGATCGGTGACCACAGCGAGCGGCTGCGGGAGCTCACGCCGGGCACCCGGGTGTGGGCCGAGGGGCCGTACGGCGCGATGACCGCGCAGCGGCGCAGCCGCGGCAAGGTGCTGCTGGTGGCGGGCGGTGTCGGCATCACGCCGATGCGGGCGCTGTTCGAGACGCTGCCCGGCGCGGCCGGTGACATCACCCTCCTCTACCGGGCCAACACCACGCAGGACCTGGCCCTGTGGGACGAGCTCGCCGCCATCGCCGACGACCGCGGTGCCCGGCTGATGTACGCGGTCAACAGCCCGGACGGGGAGCGCCCCGACATCTCGGCGGACCGGCTGCGGCAGAAGCTGCCGGACATCGACAAGCACGACGTGTTCATGTGCGGCCCGGCCGGGTTCGCGCAGTCCGTGTACGAAGCACTGCGCGGCGCGGGAGTGCCCGCCCGCCGCATCCATCACGAGTCGTTCGAGATGTGAGCGACGGGACTTCAGGAGTTTGGGTAGCAATGAAGAAGAGTCACCCCATCCGGCGTGTCGTGCTGGCCACCGCCGCCACCGTCTCGGGTGTCGTCCTGATGCTGTCGCTCAAGCCGGCGTCCGACCCGAACGCCCAGGCGGCCGGCGCGGCACCGCAGCAGACGGTCGCCGGCCAGGAGTCGCCGCAGGGCGGCACCTCGGGAACCGGTTCCGCGAACGGCACCATCGACGGTGCCGTGGCCCAGACGCAGTACGGCAATGTGCAGGTCCGGCTGACCGTCGCGGGCGGCAAGATCACCAAGGCGGAGGCGATCCAGGCGCCCAAGGGCGGCACCAGCGACCAGAAGACGGCCCTGTCCATCCCGAAGCTCACCCAGGAGACGGTCGCCGCGCAGAGCGCGCAGATCGACTCGGTGTCCGGGGCGACGTACACGAGCAACGGCTACAAGCAGTCGCTGCAGTCGGCGCTGGACAAGATGAAGGCCAGTGCTCCGGCGCAGGGTTCCTCCGCCGGAGCCTCCCAGGGCTCCGGCTCCGGTTCCTCGGGCTCCGGCGCCGGGACCGGTTCCGGCGCCGCTCAGGCCAAGACGGTGACCGGCAGCGTGGCGCAGACCGAGTACGGCCCGGTCCAGGTCCGTATCACGGTCGCGAACGGCAAGATCACCAAGGCGGAGGCGGTGCAGGCGCCCAAGGGCGGTCTGAGCGACCAGAAGACGGCGCTGGCCATCCCCAAGCTCAACCAGGAAGCGGTGGCGGCGGGCAGCGCGCAGATCGACTCGGTCTCGGGCGCCACCTACACCAGCGGCGGCTACAAGCAGTCGTTGCAGTCGGCGCTGGACCAGGCCGGTGGCTGAGGCGGTGGCCGAGCCGGCGGAGACTCCCGTCGCGGTGCGTCGGCACGCGGAGGAGGTCATGGGGACCGTCTTCTCCTTCGACGTCCGCGGCGGGGAGCCCGGTGCGGTGCAGGCGGCGCTCGGTGAAGCGATCGCCGAGCTGCACCGGGTGAACGAGGTGTTCAGCACCTACCGCGACGACAGCCAGGTCTCCCGGCTGGCGCGGGGTGAGCTGACGGTCCAGGAGTGCGACCCCGAGGTCGCCGAGGTGCTCGAACTGGGCGCCGAGGCCGAGCGGGTGAGCGACGGCTGGTTCAGCATGCGCTACGAGAGACGGCTGGACCCGACGGGCATCGTCAAGGGCTGGGCCGCGGAGCGCGCGGCACGGCGGATCCGGGCTGCGGGCGCGAGCGGGGTGAGCGTCAACGGGGGCGGTGACGTCCAGCTCCTGGGCTCACCGGAGGCCCACCGTCCCTGGCGCGTGGGCGTCTCGGACCCGCTGCGCCCCGGCGGTCTGGCCGCGGTGGTCTCGGCGGCCGGCGCGGACGAGCTGGCGGTGGCCACCTCGGGCACGGCGGAACGCGGCGCCCATATCGTCGACCCGAGGACCGGCCGCTCGGCGGTCACCGACCTCGTGGCGGTGACCGTGGTGGCCCCGCAGCTCACCTGGGCGGACTGCTGGGCGACGGCCGCCTTCGCGATGGGTTCCCGGGAGGGCCTGCGCTGGCTGGAGTCGCTGCCCGACGTGGAGGCCCTGCTGATCACGGCGGGCGACGAGGTGCGCTGCACCGGGGGCCTGGCATCCCGGCTCGGCTGATGCCCGCTCAGTGGCCGTTCTGAGCCAGCCTCAGCAGATGGTCGGCCAGCGCGTGGCCTCCCGTGGGGTCGCGGCTGATCAACAGCAGTGTGTCGTCACCCGCGATCGTGCCGAGGATGTCGTGCAACTCGGCCTGGTCGATGGCCGACGCCAGGAACTGCGCGGCCCCCGGAGGTGTCCGCAGCACCACGAGGTTCGCGGACGCCTCGGCGGAGATCAGCAGCTCCTGGGAGAGCCGCCGCATCCGCTCCTCCTTCGCCGACTCCCCCAGCGGCGCGCGGGGGGTCCGGAAACCCCCCTCGCTCGGCACCGCGTAGATCAGGTCACCGTCGGTGTTGCGGATCTTCACCGCGTTCAGCTCGTCGAGGTCGCGGCTCAGCGTCGCCTGAGTGACCGTCAGACCGTCGTCGGCCAGCAGCTTCGCCAACTGGCTCTGGGACCGCACCGGTTGGCGGTTGAGGATGTCCACGATCCGGCGGTGCCGCGCGGTCCGCGTCTGCGGCACGGCAGGTCCGGCGTGCTGTGCGTCGTCCTGCGCCTGAGTCATCGACGTCTCATCTCTCCGGTGTTCATCCGTCCCCGTGGGCCGCGTCCAGGATTCCGGGCAGCGCCCCGAGGAACGCCTCCACCTCGTCGTCGCCCAGATTCAGCGGCGGCATCAGCCGTACGACGTCCGCGGCGGGCACGTTCACCAGGAACCCGGCCTCCTGAGCCGCCTGGCGCACCTGGGGCGCCTTCGGCTCGGTGAGCACGATACCCAGGAGAAGACCCGCGCCCCGGACGTGGCCGATCAACGGGTGGCCCAGAGCCTCCACCCCGTCCCGCAACTTCTCGCTCTGCCGCTTGACGTTCTCCAGCAACCCGTCGTTCGCGATCGTGTCGAGAACGGCGAGTCCGGCCGCGCAGGCGACCGGGTTGCCGCCGAAGGTCGAGCCGTGATGGCCCGGCTGCAGCAGTTCCGCGGCGCGTCCGAAGGCGACGGTCGCGCCCAGCGGCAGCCCGCCGCCCAGGCCCTTGGCGAGGGTGACGACATCCGGCAGGACACCCTCGTGGGCCTGGTACTCGAACCAGTGCCCGGTGCGTCCGACCCCGGTCTGCACCTCGTCGAGGACCAGCAGCGCACCGTTCGCTGCCGTGATCGCGCGGGCCGCCTTGAGGTAGCCGGGCGGCGGGGTGACGACGCCGATCTCGCCCTGGATCGGTTCGAGGATCACCAGCGCGGTGTTCTCGGTGACCGCGGCGGCCAGCGCCTGCGGGTCGCCGTAGGGCACATGGGTGACGTCACCGGGCAGCGGCAGGAACGGGGTGCGCTTGCCCTCCTGGCCGGTCATCGCGAGGGCGCCCATGGTGCGGCCGTGGAAGCCGCCCTCGGTGGCGACGACATGCGTCCGCCCGGTCAGCCGGCCGATCTTGAAGGCGGCCTCGTTGGCCTCGGCGCCGGAGTTGCAGAAGAAGACCCTGCCGTCCCGGCCGAAGCGCTGGAGCAGCCGCTCGGCGAGGGTCACCGTCGGGTCGGCCATGAAGAAGTTGGAGATATGGCCGAGCGAACCGATCTGCCTGCTCACGGCCTCGACGACGGCCGGGTGGGCGTGGCCGAGCGCGTTGACCGCGATACCGCCGACGAAGTCGAGGTACCGCTTGCCGTCGGCGTCCCACACCTTGGCGCCCTCGCCGCGCACCAGGGGCAGCAGCGGGGTGCCGTAGTTGTTCATCAGCGAGCCCTGCCACCGCTGGGTGAGCTCTTCGTTGGCGGTCATTCGGCGTCGTCCCCCTCCACGGCGTCCGGCACGACCATCGTGCCGATGCCCTCATCGGTGAAGATCTCCAGCAGGATCGAGTGCTGGACCCGGCCGTCGATGACCCGGGCGGTGGTCACGCCGCCTCGCACGGCGTGCAGACAGCCCTCCATCTTCGGCACCATGCCGGAGCTCAACTCCGGCAGCAGCTTCTCCAGTTGGGAAGCGGTGAGGCGGCTGATCACCTCGTCGCTGTGCGGCCAGTCCTCATAGAGACCCTCGACGTCGGTGAGGACCATGAGGGTCTCCGCGCCCAGCGCGGCAGCGAGTGCCGCAGCCGCCGTATCAGCATTGACGTTGTAGACATGTCCGTCGTCCTGGCTACGGGCGATCGACGAGATGACCGGGATACGGCCGTCGGCGAGCAGTGCCTCGATCGCGCCCGTGTCGATCGCGGTGATCTCGCCCACCCGCCCGATGTCGATCAACTCCCCGTCGATCTCGGGCTGGTGCTTGGTGGCGGTGATGGTGTGCGCGTCCTCGCCGGTCAGCCCGACGGCCAGCGGCCCGTGCTGGTTGAGCAGATTGACCAGCTCACGCTGCACCTGCCCGGCCAGCACCATCCGTACGACGTCCATCGCGTCCTCGGTGGTGACGCGCAGGCCGGCCTTGAACTCGCTGACGATGCCGTGCTTGTCGAGCGCGGCGCTGATCTGCGGGCCGCCGCCGTGCACGACCACCGGCCGGAGCCCGGCGTGGTGCAGGAAGACGACGTCCTGGGCGAACGCGGCCTTGAGGTCCTCGTCGATCATGGCGTTGCCGCCGAACTTGATGACGACCGTCTTGCCGTTGTGCTTGACCAGCCAGGGCAGCGCCTCGATGAGGATCTGGGCCTTGGGGAGCGCGGTGTGCTTACGCGTGGTGCTCATGACGAATAGGCGCTGTTCTCGTGGACGTAGTCGGCGGTGAGGTCGTTGGTCCAGATGGTGGCGGTCTCGGAGCCGGCCGCGAGGTCGGCGACGATGTGCACCTCGCGGTAGCGCATGTCGACCTTCTCGCGGTCCTCGCCGACTCCGCCGTTCTTGCAGACCCAGACGCCGTTGATGGCGACGTTCAACCGGTCGGGCTCGAAGGCGGCCTTCGTCGTGCCGATGGCGCTCAGGACGCGGCCCCAGTTGGGGTCCTCGCCGTGGATCGCGCACTTGAGGAGGTTGTTGCGGGCGATGGAGCGGCCCACCTCCACGGCGTCGTCCTCGCTCGCCGCGTTGACCACCTCGACCCTGATGTCCTTGCTGGCGCCCTCGGCGTCCCGGATCAGCTGCTGGCCGAGGTCGTCGCAGACGGCACGCACGGCCTCCGCGAACTCCTCGTACTCCGGGGTGACTTCGGACGAGCCCGAGGCGAGCAGCAGCACCGTGTCGTTGGTGGACATGCAGCCGTCGGAGTCGACGCGGTCGAAGGTCGTACGGGTCGCGGCCCGCAGTGCCCTGTCCAGTACGTCGTCGTCGAGTGCCGCGTCCGTGGTGAGGACGACCAGCATGGTGGCGAGGCCGGGGGCGAGCATGCCCGCGCCCTTCGCCATGCCGCCGACGGTCCAGCCGTCCCTCGTCACGACGGACGTCTTGTGGACGCTGTCGGTGGTCTTGATGGCGATGGCGGCCTTCTCGCCGCCGTGCTCGGAGAGTTGGGCGGCGGCCGTCTCGACTCCCGGGAGCAGCTTGTCCATCGGGAGCAGCACACCGATGAGACCGGTCGAGCAGACCGCGACCTCGATCGCTCCCCGGCCGAGCACCTCGGCGGCCTTCTCGGCGGTGGCGTGCGTGTCCTGGAAGCCCTTGGGGCCCGTACAGGCGTTGGCGCCACCGGAGTTGAGGACGACGGCGGAGACCTCGCCGCTCTTGAGCACCTGCTCGGACCACAGCACCGGCGCGGCCTTCACACGGTTGGAGGTGAAGACACCGGCGGCGGCGCGGCGCGGGCCGTTGTTGACCACGAGGGCCAGATCCGGGTTGCCGTTCTCCTTGATCCCGGCGGCGATGCCGGCCGCCGTGAATCCCTTGGCTGCCGTGACGCTCACGGTGCGACTCCGATCGTGGAAAGCCCGGTGGTCTCGTCGAGACCGAGGGCGAGGTTCATGCTCTGTACGGCACCGCCCGCGGTGCCCTTGGTCAGGTTGTCGATGGCGCTGATCGCGATGATGCGGCCGGCGGCCTCGTCGTACGCGACCTGCACCTGAACGGCGTTGGAACCGTAGACGGACGCCGTGGCGGGCCACCGGCCCTCGGGGAGCAGATGGACGAACGGCTCGTCGGCGAAGGCCTTCTCGTAGGCGGCGCGGACCGACTCCGCGGAGACGCCGGGCCTCGCCTTCGCGCTGCAGGTGGCGAGGATGCCGCGGGGCATGGGCGCGAGGGTCGGCGTGAAGGAGACGGAGACCCGCTCCCCGGCCGCCGCGCCGAGGTTCTGGATGATCTCGGGTGTGTGCCGGTGGCCGCCACCGACGCCGTACGGCGACATGGAGCCCATGACCTCGCTGCCGAGGAGGTGCGGCTTGACGGCCTTGCCTGCGCCGGAGGTCCCGGAGGCGGCGACGATCACGGCCTCGTTCTCGGCGAGGCCGGCCGTGTAGGCCGGGAAGAGGGCCAGGGTGGCGGCCGTCGGGTAGCAGCCGGGCACCGCGATGCGCTTGGACCCCTCCAGCGCGGCGCGGGCACCCGGCAGTTCGGGGAGGCCGTACGGCCAGGTCCCGGCGTGCGGGGAGCCGTAGAACCTCTCCCAGTCGCCGGCGTCCTTCAGCCGGAAGTCGGCGCCCATGTCGACGACGAGGACGTCCGGGCCGAGCTGCTCGGCGACGGCGGCGGACTGGCCGTGGGGCAGGGCGAGGAAGACGACGTCGTGTCCGGCGAGGACCTCGGGGGTCGTCTCCTGGAGCACCCGGTCGGCCAACGGCAGCAGATGCGGCTGGAGCGCGCCGAGCTTCTGGCCGGCGTTGGAGTTGCCGGTCAGGGCCCCGATCTCGATCTCCGGGTGCGCCAGGAGCAGCCGCAGGGCCTCACCGCCCGCGTATCCACTCGCTCCGGCCACTGCCGCACGTACCGCCATGTCATCCTCCTCTGGATGGCATGACTATACGTTTCGCCGCAGTTTTATGCAATCCCATGGATCACTATGCAGCGGGCCCATAAGATCGCCCGCATGGCACTGCGACCCGTTCAGGTGAACATCAAGGCCCTCGACGCGCCGGCGGTCGGCCGGTTCTGGGCCGAGGCGCTCGGCTGGAGTGTCCACAGCCCCGGGGTGACCACCTACACGGGACCGGGCGGCGGGCTGGTCTGGCCGGAGCCGGTCGGTGTGGGGATCGATGTCGTCCCCGTGCCGGAGCCCAAGAGCGAGGTGAAGAACCGAGCGCACCTCGATCTCGCCACCACCTCCGCGGCCCATCAGGCGGAGCTGGTCGCGCGGCTCGGGGCGCTCGGCGCGACGCCCGTCGACGTGGGCCAGGGCCAGGTGCCGTGGACAGTCCTCGCCGATCCGGAGGGCAACGAGTTCTGTGTGCTGGAGCCACGGGAGATCTACCGGGACACCGGGCCGATCGCCGCGGTGGTCGTCGACTGCGACGATCCGCGGGCCATGGCCCGGTTCTGGGGCGAGGCGACGGACTGGGCCGTGCACGAGGTGGCCGACGACCACGCGTCGCTGCGCTCCGCCAAGGGTGACGGTCCGTTTCTGGAGTTCCTCCGCACGCCCGGCGGCAAGGGCGTGCCGGACCGCGTCCATCTCGACCTGCTGCCGTATCCCGGTGACGACAAGGCGGCGGAGGTGGCGAGGCTGCGCGCGCTCGGGGCCATCGATCTCGACCTCGGCCAGGGCGACGTCCCGTGGACGTGCCTGTCAGACCCGGAGGGTCATGAGTTCTGCGTCCTCGGCCCGGCCTGACGCGGAGCGCCCCTGCGTCAGGCCGAACCCCGCCCAGCAGGGCCTCTTCGACGCGGTCGTGCGGGCGGCCCGCGCCTGACGTTCAGCTCTTGGGACGTCGCCCGCTGCGCCGCGGCGCGGGCTCGGCACCGTCCAGCAGCAGACGGCGGCGCTCCTCGCCGTCCTCCTCGACCTGGAGCACCACGCGCCGCAGACTCGCCGCGAGGCCACGGCACTCCTCGTCGTCGAGGCGGGCGGTGACGAAGGCCTCCTCCTCGTTGAAGGCCGGGAAGACCCGCTGCATCAGTTCCTCGCCCTCCTCGGTGAGGCTGAGCAGCACCAGCCGGCCGTCGGTGGGGTGGCCCGACCGCGTGACCAGGCCGCGCTTCTCCAGTGTCCGCGCGACCCCGGTGAGCGTGCCCTTGGAGATCCCCGCCTCCTCGGCCACGTGCCGGGTCTCCGACTCGCCCCGGATCCAGACCACCCACAGGACGACGAACGCCGTCCAGGTCAGGTCCGCTCCGCGCAGCACGGAGTTCTCCAGGTGCTGGCGGACGGCGGAGGCGGCCCGGTAGATGTTGGCGACGGCGGCCATCTGCTCATGGCGGACGGGGATGCCGCCGAGCTTGGCCTCCGCCAGCTTCTCGGCTTGGGTGATGGACTGCCGGCCGGGCACGGGCACACTCCTTCGCGCCACAGGGGCACATCGGACCTCAGACGTCGTTCGGATCCAAATTGTACGGAGCGCCCTTGGGGAGCATCACCCAGCGGGAGACGACGAAGGTCGCCGGAATGGCCCAGAGGGAGGCGAGCAGCGGCGCGAAGCGGCTCCCCGCGTGCAGGATGTCGACGATGACGTACAGGCCGATCGTGGTGACCACGAAATTGGTGGCATTGGAGAGGGGGAACAACAGGAATTTCCGCCAGGTGGGAGGTGTCCGGTAGGTGAACCTGGCATTGAGGAAAAAGGAACCGACCATACTCAGCGCGGTCGCGAGGACATGCGCCACGAGATACGGCACCCATAGGAGAAACAAAAGGTAGAGGCCGTAATACGTGCCGGTGTTCACGACACCGATCACGGCGAACGTGAGCAGTTGCCGGGACATCAGGGAATGAGGTCCTTCGCTCGCTCGCCGTCGTTGACGTTCGTCGCCTTCACCAGGAAGTGCGGGCGCCCCTTGACCTCGTAGTAGATCCGGCCGGTGTACTCCCCGATCACACCGAGCATCACCATCTGCACACCGGCGAGTCCGGTGACGGCGGTGATGATCGTGACATAGCCGGGTGTCTGTACGCCGTTGACGAGCGCGGCCCCGACGATCCACGCCGTGTACAGCCCGGCGATGGTGAGCAGCACCATGCCGAGGTGGAGCGCGGCGCGCAGTGGGCGGTTGTTGAAGGAAAGCAGCCCGTCCAGGCCGTAGTTGAGCAGGCTGCGCAGGCTCCAGGAGCTGCGGCCGGCCTCGCGGGCCGCGTTCTCGTACTCGAAGGTCGTGCTGGGGAAGCCGACCCAGGCGAACAGCCCCTTGGAGAAGCGGTTGTACTCGGTGAGGTCCACCACCGCGTCCACCACCCGGCGCGACAGCAGCCGGAAGTCACCGACACCGTCGACGAGTTCGACGTCGACGAGACGGTTGACGAGCCGGTAGTAGAGGCGGGCGGTGAGGGTGCGGGTGAGCTTGTCGCCGGTGCGGGTGCGGCGGGCGATGACCTGGTCGTAGCCCTGGCCGCGCAGCTCCACCATGCGTTTGATCAGCTCGGGCGGGTGCTGGAGGTCGGCGTCCATGACGACCACGCAGTCACCGGAGGCGTGCCGAAGACCGGCCAACAGGGCTGCCTCCTTCCCGAAGTTGCGGCTGAAGGAAACGTACCGGACCCGCTGGTCGCGGTCGGCCAGCCGCTCCAGGACCGGCAGCGTACGGTCGGCGCTGCCGTCGTCGACGTACACGAACTCCATGTCGTGGCCGAGCGGCAGCAGTTCGTCCGCGATCTTCTGGACCTGGCCGTGGAAGCGTTCGAGGACGGCTTCCTCGTTGTAGCAGGGTGCGACGATCGATATCAGCACGGGAGTTCCCCCCGGGAGACGGTCACGCGTTCGAGCGGTCGAGTGGTGGTGGGCGGCGGCTGCGTCACCCGCCGTCGGCGGACGGCGCCAAGGACGCCGAGCAGGAGCAGGGCCAGCAGCGAGCCGGCCCCGACGGTCAGGCCGAGCCGCAGCCCGGGCGGATGGAAGGTGCAGGTCAGACTGGTCGACGAGCCGTCGAGGGGTACGGCGATCAGACCGTGGTAGCTCTTCGCCGGTACGGCGTCCCCGCCCCCCGTGGCACACCGCCAGCCGGAGATCCGGGGCGCCGCGACGACGGCAAGCCCCTTGCTGCCGCTGGGCAGTTGGGCCCGGACGGTGGCCCCGGAGACGGTCACCCGGGTCGCGCCGGTGGCTTCCAGACGCGCCACGGCGGTGCGGAGGCGGGCGGTGTCGAGACAGCCGACGGCTCCGCGCGGGACGCGGCCGGTGCGGTCGGGGGTCAGCCGGATGCGCACCCGTCCGGAGGCCGGGGCGGGGCCGAGCGATGCCATGGCGGCGCGGTTGCGCGGGTACTTGGAGCGGAACAGCACGGCGCGGTCCGCGAGGCGGACCACGCCGGAGTAGCGCGGCGCCCACAGGAAGACCTCGCTGCCGGCGGGGCAGTCGGCCGTGATCGACGGCTTGGTGAGGGCGCTCCCGGAGCCGATCCAGTCCTTCTCGGTCAGGGGGTTGCCGTTGTCGTCGTACACCCTGATCGGGGGCACGGTGTAGACGCGACTGCCGAGCAGCGACTCCTGGTTCCGGTAGGGCGACGAGCCGAAGGGCGCCTGCTCGGGGGCGCTGCGTACGGTCACCAGGGGCGGGACATCCTGCCGGGTGACGCTCAACCGGTCGCCGATCTGCGGCAGATACGTCTGGTGCGGGTCGATCGGCGAGCGCACCCGCGCCCCGACCGAGAAGATCGCGTCGGTGACGGGGTTGTCGAGGCTCTGCACACTGCGGCCCCGCGAGGTCCAGCCGCCGCCGAGGGCGGTGAGGGTGCGGCTGAGGACGTCGGAGGTGAGGCTGCTGTAGTACTGGGCGCCTTGTCCGCCGACCATCAGGGGGTCGTTGCCGACGGTCTGCTCACGGCCGGGGTCGGTGCGGTAGCGGGGCCAGCCGTCGGCCCGCGCGATCGCCTCCGCCTGCTGTTCCTGCCGGGCTCCCCAGGTGGCGTAGTCGTCCATGCGCCCGTAGCGGACCCGGGTGGCGAGGGCGGAGGTGGTGACGGCCTCGCCGAACTGACCGCCGAAGAGCAGGGCCACGGCGAGCCAGGCGAAGAGCGCGCGGCGGCGGGCTGGGAGGGGGACGAGGGCGCTCGCGGGCCGGCCGGCGTCCGCCGCCCGAAGCAGCACCAGGCCGCCCACCGCGCCGGCCGCGGCGAGCACCACCACCGGCCACCCCACGGGCTTCACCAGCGAACTCCGGCTCGCCACCAGGGCGATGACGGCGAGCAGCGCACCGGCCGCCCCCAGCGCCCGCCGGTCCGGGACGCCGTACGAGAGGGAGTGCCAGGCGGCGATCACCAGCAGCGCGCACAGGACGAAGGCCTGCCGGTACGGGCTGCCCTGCGGGGTGGCGAAGGCGTGCCAGAGGAGATGGGTCGGCGCCCACTGCAGCGACAGGGTGACGGCGAGGACCAGCGCGGTCCAGCCGACGCGCACCCGGCGCGGGACCGCCCGGTGGAAGGGCAGGGCGAGGGCGAGCACCAGCGCGGCGGTGCCGGTGTAGAGGGCCGGGCTGCCGAAGCTGTACGTCGTCGGGAGCAGACGGGCGAGCAGGTCCTGGGCCGGCACCGGGCTGAACCGCACGACCCGGCCCGGATAGGCGTGCCGGGTGCCGAAGTAGACGACGATCACCAGCGGCGCGGCCAGACCGATGCCCAGGGCGACGGTGACCGCGGCCCGGCCCGCGGCCCGCAGCCGCCGCCGGGTCGGCAGGTCGGTGAGCCGGAGGCGGAGCAGGAGCACGAGACCGGCGGCGAGGGTGGCCATGTACGCGGTGTAGAAGTTGGCGATCCAGGCGAGGGCCACGACCAGCACGCCGAGCAGCGGGTGGCGTCGCCGGATCGTCCACTCGCCGACCAGGCACAGCAGCGGCAGCGCGACGAGCCCGTCCAGCCACATCGGGTTGTACGCGGCGTCCGCGACACTCCACCCGCACAGCGCGTACGACGCCCCGAGCAGCCCGGCCGCCCACCAGCGCCCGCGGCGCAGACTCAGCAGCAGCCAGGCCATGGCGGCGCCCGCGGTCGCCGTCTTCAGCAGGGTGATCACATACACGGCGAGGTCGATCTCGTGCCGCGGGAACACCCCGACGAGCAGGGCGAAGGGGCTGCTGACATAGGTGCCCAGGTCCGGCAGGAAGCTGGAGCCGTACCCGGACTGCCAGTTGACGAACAGACCGCCGTCGGCCCTGCCGTGCAGCAGGTCCCAGAGGTGGGCGTGGAAGGGCACGTACTGGTTGCCGAGGTCGTTGACGTCGCGGGTGCGGGGGCCGAAGGGATAGCTGCGGGCCGGCACGTCGGCGGCGCAGAACACGACGGCCGTCACGGCGGCCGCGAGTAGCGCCGCGGCCGGCCTCGGCCGGATCGGGGAGCTCGTTCTTCTCACGTCCTGTTCCTGTCCGGACGTGACGGTGCGTTCCCATTCATTTCTTGCTGCTCCCCGCGGGTTATCGATTCGCGGGGTTAGACGGATCGAGTTTCCCATCGGTTGCGCCGCCCACAGGAAGTGGTAATGCCTGTTCCGAATAACACCCGAGCTCTAATTCGAAACGATGATGAACGGCCGGGAAACAGAAATTACCCGATGCGTAATTTGACGGTGAACTCGGAGCGCGCAGGGTCGACGGCATGGATCGTGGCCTGAGGACGGGCGGTTGGTGGCCCGTCCCCGACGTGCTGGCGCATCTCGCCGGGCGGTGGCGGGTGGAGCGTGTCGTGCGGGATCTCGCGAGCGGCGCCGAAGGCCGCTTCGAGGGCGCCACCGTCTTCAGCCCGTGGCCGGGTGGCGGGCTGCTGCACGAGGAGTCCGGCATGTTCACGTGGCAGGGCGTCGCGCGGCCCGCCGAGCGCACTCTGCGCTTCCTGCCGGGCGGTTCACCGGGCACGGCCGAGGTGCGCTTCGCCGACGGCCGCCCCTTCCACGACCTGGATCTCACCACCGGCCGTCATGTCGCCGACCACCCCTGCTCGGCCGACCTCTACCGCGGCGAGTTCACCGTCCTGGACGGCGATCGCCGGCGGACGGTGTGGCGGGTGTGCGGGCCCGCCAAGGACCTGGTGCTGACGACCGGCTACGCGCGTGTGCGATGAGCCGGGGAGCCGTCGAAGCGGAGGTTCCAGCGGCCGGCGTGCCCGGTGACGGTGGTCGTCGACAGCGGACGTACGTCGATGTTCCAGTAGGTCGCGGGCGGCGCCTTCAGCGCGTACACCAGGGCGGCGCGGATGACGGACGGCTCCGCCACCGCCACGATCCGGCCCCCGTCGTCGTCCGGCCGGGTGTCGAGCCACTCGCCGACGCGGGTGATGAAGGCCACCAGCGACTCACCGCCGTGCGGGGTGGCGCGCGCGTCGGTGAGCCAGGCGTCCACCGCCTCCGGTTCCCGGGCCATCGCCTCCCCCAGCGTGAGCCCGCGCCAGCGACCCATGTCGCAGTCGCGCAGGGCGAGTTGGACCAGTGGCTGGTAACCGAGGGCGTCGCCGGTGGCACGGCTGCGGGGCGTGGGCGAGCAGTAGCGCAGCTCGGCCGCCGCGAGCGGGATCAGCTCATGGGCGACGTGCTGCACCTCGTCCCAGCCGGCCTGGTCCAGTGGACGGTCGTCCTCGAAGCGCTCGGCGAGCAGCGGGGAGCTGCGCGCGGCGGCGACGAAAGTGGCCCTGAGTTGCATGCGGTGATGGTGGGTCGTACAGGTAGGCAGGTCAAGGGGCGTTACCTAGGAGTCACCGAGGGTTGCCGGAAACTTACTTCAGGGTCAGGACCTTGCCGGACAACCCGCCCGAACCGCCTCACCCAACCCGCCCCACCCGCCCCCGCCTCACCCGAACTCCAGCGCCATCCAGATGTCGGGCTGCGCCAGGGCCTTGAAGCCGACCTTCTCGTACACACCGTGGGCGTCCCGGGTGGCGAGCATGACGCGGCGCATCCCGAACGGCTCCAGGTGCGCGCGCACGGCCGCGACCAAGGCGGTGCCGACACCCTTGCCCCGCACGGACGGATCGACATAGACGTCACACAGCCAGGCGAAGGTGGCCTGATCGGTGACGACCCGGGCATACGCCACCTGATCCCCGGAAACCACCTCGTACACCCCGAAGTTGACCGACGCGGCGATCGCCCGCTCCTGCTTCTCCCGCGCCCGTCCGATCGCCCAGTACGCGTCGGTGGACAGCCACCGGTGCACCCGGTCGACGTCGAGACGTCCGGGGTCGGTGGAGAGCTCGTAGCCGTCGGGCAGGGGCGGGGCGCTGGTGTCGTTCATGGCGGGAGGCTCGCAGGTGGGGTGGTGGGTCGTCGAGTGGTTTTCGGTGGGAGCCGGGGTGTCACCACACCGGTGCCACCCGGCCGGAGACCGGCTGCATGACCTCCTCGCAGGCCGTCCGCAGGCGCCGCACCCCCTCCTCGATCTCCCCCGCACCCGCCACCGCCGCGAAGCTCAACCGCACGTGGGCGGCGGGGGGTTCGGCGCTGAAGTAGGGGCGGCCGGGGGTGATGGCGACGCCCGCTCGGAGGGCGGCGGCGGTGAGGGCCGGCTCGTCGGTGCCGTCGGGGAGGCGGAGCCAGAGGTGGTAGCCGCCCGACGGGATGTGCGGGAGCGCGAGGTCGGGCAGACGCAGGCGCAGGGCCGCCGTCATCGTGTCGCGGCGGGTCTTCAACTCCGTGGAGATCGCCCGGAGATGACGCGGCCAGGCCGGCGATCCGACGAGTTCCAGGGCCGCCTCCTGGAGCGGGCGGGGGACGAAGAAGGTGTCGACGATCTGGATGGCGCGCAGGCGCTCCAGGACCGGCCCCCGAGCGGCGAGGGCGCCGAGCCGGAAGCTGGGCGAGGTCGCCTTGGTGAGGGAGGAGACATGGACGACGACTCCGTCGGGGTCCTCGGCGGCGAGCGGTGTCGGCAGCGGTCCGGCGTCCTCGTGCACGAGCCGCCGTACGAAGTCGTCCTCGACGACGAACGCGCCGGCGTCGCGGGCGATGCGCAGCACCTCCGGGCGCCGGTGGGGCGCGAGGAAGGCTCCGGTCGGGTTCTGGAACAGGGGCTGGCAGACGAAGACCCGGGCGCCGGTGGCACGGAAGGCGTCCGCGAGGAGGGCCGGTCTGACCCCGTCCGCGTCCACCGGCACCGGGACGGGACGCAGTCCCGCCGCGCGGGCGATCGCCAGCATCCCGGGGTAGGTGGGCGATTCGACCAGCACCGGAGCGCCGGGCGGGGCGAGGGCGCGCAGCGCCGTGGTCAGCGCGGACTGGCCGCCCGCCGTGATCAGGACCCCGGCGGCCGAGACTCCGCCGCCGACACCCCGGGCGAACCACTCCCGCAGCTCCGGCAGGCCGTCCAGTGGCGGCCGGCCCCAGGCGCCGGGGCGGCGGCCGGCGCGGGACAGCGCGGCCGCCATCGCCCGCTCGGGCTGCAACGAGGGGTGCAGATAGCCGCCGTTGAACTCGACGACGCCGGGCGCGGGGGCGGCGAGGGTCACCACGACGCCCGCCGCGTCGACCGTGCGCGGTACGAGATCGCCTGCGCCGTCGGCGGTCAGCGCGACCTCCTGCCAGGAGGTGTCGCCGGCGGGGGCGGCGGTGCCGCGCGGCTCGGCACGGAAGGCGCCGGCTCCCGGCCGGGTCACCACCAGGCCCTCGGCGGCCAGCTGGGCCAGGGCCCGCGCGACGGTCACCGGGCTCACCCGGAAGCGTTCGACCAGGGCACGGCTGGACGGCAGCTTTCCACCTGGAGAGTAGCGGTTCAGTTCTCGTTTCAGCTGGTTCGCCAGTTCGTCGACACTGCTACGCTCTTGCATGAGAGCACACAGTAGCGCTACTACCGCTACATCGATAGCGGTCACCACCGACTCCCACGGCGCGGTCACCTCGTCGGGCCACGGCGGCGCCGGCCCGGCCGCCGTGGCTGCCGGTCGCCGTACCGGCACTCTTCAGGCCGCTCTCGGGGTCACCGCCTTCTCGCTCACCTTTCCCGCCACCGCGTGGGGGCTGGAGGGCTTCGGTCCCTGGTCGCTGGTCGCGGTGCGCTGTGTGCTCGCCGCGGTCATCGCGGGCACCTGTCTGCTCGGGCTCCGTGTCCCGGTGCCGGAGCGCGGGCACTGGGCGGGGCTCGCGGTCGTCGCCGCCGGAGTGGTCGTCGGCTTCCCGCTCCTGTCCACTCTGGCCCTGCGGACCTCCACCACCGCCCATGCCGCCGTGGTGGTGGGCCTGCTGCCGCTGACGACCGCGCTGCTGTCCGCCCTGCGCACGGGCAGCCGCCCCTCCCGCACCTTCTGGACGGCGGCGCTCGCGGGCGCGGCCGCGGTCGTCGGCTTCACCGTGCAGCAGAGCGGCGGGGCGCTGACGTCCGCCGATCTCTTTCTGTTCGGCGCCCTGCTGGTGTGCGCGGCCGGCTACACCGAGGGCGGCCGGCTGGCCAGGGTCATGCCGGGCTGGCAGGTCATCGGGTGGGCGCTGGTGCTGTGTCTGCCGCTCGCCGTGCCGGCCGCCGCGGTCGCGCTGTCGTACGAGCCCGTACGGCTGACCGCGCACGGCGTGGCCGGGCTGCTGTGGGTCTCGGCCGGCTCGCAGTTCCTGGGGCTGGTGGTCTGGTACCGGGGCATGGCGGCCATCGGCATCCCGAAGGCCAGCCAGTTGCAGTTGGCGCAGCCGCTGCTCACACTGGTGTGGTCGGTGCTGCTGCTGGGCGAGCACCTGACGGTGGCCGCTCCGCTGACGGCCGCGGCGGTGCTCGTGTGCATCGCCGTCACCCAGCGGGCGCGGGGGTGAGGGGCCTTGCCGGGCCCACTTCCCACCCCCGCTGAGCGCCGTAGACTCAAGGCCACGGACCGCTGCTCCCGCACCTGGTGAGGAGGCGTCGAAGATGCGTGCAACCGTGGGTGACCAGCTTGTCCAGCACGGCAGGGTGGTCGGCCAGAACGACAAGGTCGGCGAGATCGTCGAAGTCATGGGCCAGGAGGGCAACCCTCCGTACCGTGTCCGATTCGAGGACGGGCACACGGGCATCTGCTCCCCCGGCCCCGACACCGAGATCCGCCACAGGGAGATCCGGCAGTAGCGATCAGCTCGGGGGCTTCGCCGGCTGCTGGTAGTGGTCGGCGATCACCCTCGCCATCGCGCCGATCCGGTCCGTCGCCACGTCCGCGGCGGCGAAGAACATGTGTCCGCGCACCTGGGGATGGGTCGCGGCCAGGGCGAGGTGCCTGGAGAGTTCCGCCGCGTTCTGCCAGGCGGCGGGCTGCGCCGGGTCGCCGGCCTTGTAGAGGGCCTCGCCGATGTACAGCCTGGTCGCCGTGCCTTTGGCGACCTCCGCCCACCAGGGCACCAGCTTGGCGTAGTCGGCGGCGGCGAAGCCGATGTTCCAGTAGATCTGCGGGCAGATGTAGTCGATCCAGTTCTTCCGCACCCACTTGCGGGTGTCCGCGCCGAGATCGTCGTACGTCTGCACACCGGCCCGCGTGTCGGAGCCCTTAGGGTCGCTCGCGCTGTTGCGCCACACGCCGAAGGGGCTGATGCCGAACTGCGCCGTCGGACGGATCCGCTTGATGCCGGCCGCCGTCTCGCGCACCAGCTTGTCGATGTTGTCGCGGCGCCAGTCGGCCCGGTTCGCGAACGCGGCGCCGTAGCGGTCGTAGGCCGCGTCGTCGTCGAAGGTCTGGCCGGCCACCGGGTACGGGTAGAAGTAGTCGTCGAAGTGCACGGCGTCGACGGGGTACTTGCGCACCGCGTCGAGAATCGCCTTCTCCACGAAGGCGCGGACGGCCGGCAGCCCGGGGTTGTAGTACATCTTCCCGCCGTACGTCACCACCCAGTCCGGGTGCTTGCGCGCGGGATGCGTGGCGACCAGCTTCGTCGGATCGGTGTGGTTCGCGATGCGGTACGGGTTGAACCAGGCGTGCAGTTCGAGGCCGCGGGCGTGGGCCTCCTTGACCGCCGTGCCCAGCGGGTCCCAGCCCGGGTCCTTGCCCTGGGTGCCGGTGAGGACCTGCGACCAGGGTTCGTACGGCGAGGGCCACAGCGCGTCCGCGGTCGGACGCACCTGGAAGACCACGGTGTTGAGGCGGTCCTTGACGGCACGGTCGAGGATGGCGATCAGCTCGGCCCTCTGCTGGGAGACGCTCAGCCCCGGCTTGGAGGGCCAGTCCCGGTTGGTGACGGTCGCCACCCACACGCCCCGCATCGCCCTCGGGACCCGTCGGGGCCCGCCCATGGCGCCGCCCGCCATCGCCTCGCTCGCCGCCACCGCACCGCCCCCCGCCGCGAGAGCCGACAGAGCCGTCACCGCGAACGCCCGCCGCGACAGCCGAGACCTCCGGTGCAGCATTCCCCTACCTCCAAGTGCCGATGTACGAAGCCCGCGCGCGATTCTCGACCCGGGCCACCTCCCGCGTCAGCCTGCCACGCGGTACCCGAACGATCGATCAACGATCGCCGGAGGTAACGTGCAGGTTTGGGGCAGGCACCGAACCACCGGGGGACCTGCCGGATTCGTGGATCAGCGAAGGGGACGAAGTGACGGACTTCCGAGCGGGAGACATCTCGCGCGTCGGGGTGGTCGGCTGCGGCCAGATGGGAGCGGGCATCGCCGAGGTGTGCGCCCGGTCCGGTCTGGACGTCAAGGTCGCCGAGACCACCGGGGAGGCCCTGGAGATCGGCCGGACCCGGCTGCTCAACTCCCTGGCCAAAGCTGCCGAGCGGGGCAAGATCAGCGACGAGGAGCGGGACGCGACGCTGGCGCGGCTCAGCTTCACCACCGACCTGGGCGAGTTCGCCGACCGCGATCTGGTGATCGAGGCCGTCGTGGAGAACGAGCAGGTCAAGACGGAGATCTTCCAGGTCCTCGACCAGGTGGTGACCCGCCCGGACGCGATCCTGGCCTCCAACACCTCCTCGATCCCGCTGGTGAAGCTGGCGGTCGCCACCTCCCGCCCGGACCATGTCATCGGCATCCACTTCTTCAACCCGGCCCCGGTGCAGAAGCTGGTCGAGCTGATCCCCGCCCTCACCACCTCCGAGGGCACCATCAGCCGCGCCCAGGCCTTCGCCGAGAAGCTGCTCGGCAAGCACGCGATCCGTGCCCAGGACCGCTCCGGCTTCGTGGTCAACGCGCTGCTCGTGCCGTATCTGCTCTCCGCGATCCGGATGTTCGAGTCGGGCATCGCGGGCCGCGAGGACATCGACAACGGCATGGAGATGGGCTGCGCCCACCCGATGGGCCCGCTGAGGCTGTCCGACCTGATCGGCCTGGACACCATCGTCTCCATCGCGAACTCGATGTACGAGGAGTACAAGGAGCCGCTCTACTCCGCTCCCCCGCTGCTCCAGCGCATGGTCGACGCGGGCCGGCTCGGCCGCAAGACCGGCTCGGGGTTCTACACCTACGGCTGACCGCACCCCGCATCCTCCAGAGTGCCGGTTACACAGTGCGACCGGCACGGGCCCGGCGCTCTTCGGAGCTCCGGGCCCGCGGCATTCACTCCCCGTGTGCGCGCCGGGCCCGCATATGCCGCTCGCACACGCTCCCCACGCACCCACCAGGCGAGTTGACTCTTCATGCGCATGCAAGGGATGTGTCGACTACGGAAAGGAGCGGACTCGTGACCGCCGACCCCGAGCATCCCGTGGTCCATGGAGAACTCGCAGAGTTACGCCGTCGTCTCGATGTCGCCTACGCGCGCGTCGAGGGAGGACTGGCCCTGCTCAACCATCGTACGGAGGAGACGGACAAGGAGATCGACGACCTGAGCGCACGTATGGTCGCGCTGGAGCACGCCCGTTGGCCACTGCCCGCGATAGCGACACTGACCGCGGTGGGCGCGCTCGTGACGACGATCTGGCAGGTCCTGGGCCGCTAGAGGGCAGGACCAGGACGGTGTGGGGGAGCATCAGGGCTGGTCGTCCTGGCCGAGCCTGAGGTGGTGCAGGAGCAGTAAGGCGGCCGCCATGTTGGCGGCCGGGACCTCGCCGCGGGCGACCATGTCGGGGACGAGTTTGAGGGGGACCCATTCCCGGCGGTCGGACTCGAAGTCGTCCACGGGGTGGCCGACGTACTCCCCTTCGTCCGACCAGAAGATGTGGTGCCGGGCGTCGGTGAGGCCGTTGGACGGCTCCACGCTCATGAGGTGCCGCAGAGGTCCCGGCCGCCATCCGGTCTCTTCCTCGAGTTCCCTGGCGGCCGCCGCGGCGATGTCCTCGCCGTCCTCGACCACGCCCGCGGCGAGTTCCCACCCCCAGCTGTCGGTGATGAAACGGTGGCGCCACAGCAGGAGGACTTCATTGGCCTCGTTCACCACCGTGGCCACGGCGACGGGCCGCAGCCGTATCAGGAAGTGGTCCAGGTGCCGCCCGTCCGGCAGTTCCACATCTGCCAGGTTGACGGTGAACCAGCGGTTTGCGTACACAGTTTGTTCGTTCTGTTTCGTCCACTGCACGGTTCTGCCACCTTCCGTCGAGTAAGTGGCAATATCGCAGCAGGGACTGTGGTACGGCGGCGCCCGAAACCGGTCTACAGCGGTACGCGCAGGGCGCCGTCGATGAGTTCGGCGGCCTCGGCGGTGCCCGCGCAGCCACTGCGCACCAGGTGTTCGCGGACCGCCCGGAGTCTGTCGCGCAGCCGCTGCGACTCCATTCCGCGGGCCTGTTCGGCCATCTGCACCGCGGTGGCCACCGCCTTGTCCGCGTTGCCGCGGCGCAGTTCGATCGTGCTGAGCATGGCGAGCCGGTGCACACGCCCCCGGTCGTGCGCCGGATTGTCCACGGCGGCCGCGGCGTGCTCCCCCGCCGCCACCAGTTCCCCGAGGCTCAGCAGCGCCTCCGCCACCTGCACGTTGACCAGCCCCGGCTGGACATAGCCGGTCTCGTCGGGCTCGTACCCGCGCCGGATGCGTTCGGCGGCCTGCTCGGCACGCCGGATGCAGGACAGCGCGGTCGTGCCGTCGCCGAGGTGGGCGTACGCCTTGGCCTGCATCGCGTAGAGGTCACAGGCGAGCGCCGGGGTGATGTGCTTGCCGGCGGCCCGCAGCGCGGCCTCGGCGAAGGCGACGGCCTGCCGGTACTCCCGCATGAACAGCGACTGGTTGACCAGCAGGGCGATCACATAGGCGCCCAGTCCCCGGTCCCCGCTGGCCTTCGCGAGCCGCAGTGCCTGGTGGAAGTAGCGCTGGGCGAGCCCGTGCGCGTCGGAGTCGTAGGCGCAGATGCCGGCGATCGCCACCAACCCACCCGTCGCGCGGTGCAATTGACGCCCCGTCGCGTCGGTGTAGCTGCCGCGCAGCAGGGGGGCGGCCTCGGCGTTGAGGAACCCCACGATCCGGGTACGGGTCGCGATCCCGCCGGCCTTCCGGTACATCTGCTCGTAGTGCGTCCGGGCGGCCCGCAGCATCTCCAGATCGGCCGGGGTGACCCGGTGCCGCCCGCCGCGTGACACATCCACGTCCTCGGGCGGGTTCTCCCACTCCCACACGGGCATCACCGCGGGCGTACCGGTCACCGCGGGCGCGCCCAGGATGTGCGGGCGCTGCTGCTCGTCGGAACGCCACAGGGCGGTGGCCCGCTCGACGAAGCCGGAGAGGGAGGTGCCGTGCGGGGTGGCGGGCTCCCCCGGCACCCCCAGCCCGATGTCGTCCAGGGTGACCGGCCGATGGAGCCGCCCGGCCAGCACCTCGCAGATCAGGTCGGGCACCTGCCCGCGCGGCCGCTGCCCCTTCAACCACCGCGCCACGGCGGTGTGTTCGTAGCGCAGCGCGAGCCCGCGTGCCCGGCCCGCCTGATTCACGTGTGCCGCCAGCCCCGCGTGCGAGATCCCGGCTTCGTCCAGAATCGCGTCGAGCAGAGTGTTGGGCTGCATGGATGCCCCCCGGGAACCTCGGTGCCGTCAGACTAGTGCGAGCGGCTTCACACGGGGTGTGAACGGAGTACCAGAATCCGCAGCGTGCGCGCACTGTCGCGGAGAGTTTCCAGCCGGTTGACTGAAATGCCTCGCAAGAGGCCGGCCGGGCCGCCGGCTCCCCCTCGTACAGTGCGGCGGCCCGCTTCCGCGCCGTCCGCCTCGCTGCCTGCCCGACACTCCGTGGCGAGCGGACGGCGCGCCGACGCTGCGCTTGCAGGACCGAGCGACCGGGCGCCGGGGCCCGCGGGTGCGCTGTCGGCTGCGGGTCGACGGTGGTTTTGCGCAGTTCCCCGCGCCCCTCGGGGGCGCGTGACAGTGGGCCATGCGGGAGCGCCGGGTGCGCCGTGGGGGCCGGTCAGGTGAGGCGGTGCGCCCGGTGTCCGACCGGTTCGCCGGGCGGGCACGGGACGGTGCGGCGGTCGTTGCGCAGGACGAGCACGGCGACGTCGTCGGAGGGACGGCGTCCTCCGGTGTGGCGCAGCAGCGCGCCCAGGACGGCTCGCAGGACCGACTGCGGGGAGACGGGGCCGGCGGCGACCGCCCTCGCCAGCACGGCCGACAGGGGAAAGAACCGGCCACGTGCGTCGCGGGCGTCCTCGACACCGTCCGTGTGCAGGAACAGCGAGTCGCCGGGAAGCAGTTGACCGCAGGAGACGGCGGGCAGCTCGGCGGGCAACGGGAACGGCCCCAGGGGAGGCAGCGGTTCGACCGCGGCGAGCGGCTCCGCCCGCGCCCCGCTGAGCAGATACGGCCACGGGTGCCCGCAGTTGAGGACCCGCACCTCGCCGTCCGGCCGGATCTCCAGCAGCAGTACGGTCACGAACTCCTCGGCGACCGGATTGTCCGGTTCCCCTCCGGCGGAGGGATGCTCGCCGCGCGCCCGCTCGCGCAGATGCCGGCCCAGCGCCCGCTCCAGCCGCCGCAGCACCGACCCCAACTCGGCCTCGTCGTGCACGGCCTCGCGGAAACTTCCGAGTACGGCGGCCGCGGTGCCGAGGGCGGCGATCCCGTGCCCGCGGACATCGCCCATCACCACGCGCACCCCGTGCTCGGTGGCGATGACCTCGTACAGATCGCCGCCGATGACCGCGCCCCGGTCGGCGGACAGCTGGGCGGCGGCGAGATTCAGCCCGTCGACGCGCGCCGGCACCGGCCGCAGCAGCACCCGCTGCGCGGCCCCGGCGACCTCCCGGATCTCCCGCAGCTCGCGCGTCAACGCGTGCCGCACCTGCAGAATCAGCCCGGTCCCCACGGCGAAGAACACGGCACTGGTGAGGATCCGCGCCCCCAGCCCGTTCTCCCGGGCCAGCGGACAGGCCAGCTTGTAGGTGATCGCCATGGCCCCCCACACCATGGGCAGCCCCAAGGAGAACAAGCGCTTGCAGGAAAGCCCAGCCCTGACGCGGATCATGCCGATGGCCCCCCATACAGGCCCCGAAAGCACAGATCGGACCGACCCCGAGAGGCCGGTCCGATTCTGTCGAGCGCATGGCCTGGCAGGACCAGATCACCCGCAGTTGTCACTCGAACGAGGGAACGCCCACGCCCCAGGGGCGTGGCGAACCGCTCATCTAGCCGCGCAGCACGGCTCCTGTCCGCTCGCCCGCGAGGGCCACCGCCGCGTCACGCGCGGCAGAGGCCTCGTCGACCGTGAGAGTCCGGTCGGAAGCCCGGAACCGCAGCGCGTACGCCAGGGACTTGCGACCGTCACCGAGCTGCTCCGCGTTCTCGTACACGTCGAACAGCCGGATGCCCTCCAGGAGTTCACCGGCCCCCTCCCGCAGCGCCGCCTCGACCTCGGCCTGCGGCACGAACGTGTCGACGACGAGGGCGACATCCTGCGTGGCCACCGGGAACGTGGAGATGGAGGGTGCCTGCGGAGTGTCGTTGCCGACGGACTCCAGGACGTCCAGGTCCAGCTCCACCGCACTGGTCCGCTCCGGCAGCCCCAGCGCCTTCACCACACGCGGGTGCAGCTCACCGGCATGCCCGACGACCGTCTCCGTACCGTCGACGAGGACGGCCAGCTCGGCACAGCGGCCGGGGTGCCAGGGCCCGTACTGGCCCTTGCGCACGATCAGTTCGGCACCGGCCTCACGGGCGACGGCCCGCCCCGCCTCGACGGCGTCGGCCCAGTCCGCGGGACGGCCCCGGCCCCACCAGCCGGCCTGCTCACGGGCGCCCGCGAGCACGGCGGCGATGTGCCGCGGCTGCTCCGGAAGCGCGGCGTCCAGCTCGGCGATCTCCTCGTCCGTGGGACGACGGTCGACGGGCAGGGCGACGGCGACCCGCTGCCCCTCGCGCGGGTGGAACACCAGCCCGGTCTCGAAGAGCGCCAGGTCGTGCGAGCCCCGGCCGACATTGCGCCGCAGCGCGCCCAGCAGGCCCGGCAGCAGCGAGGTACGGAGCGCGGGCTCCTCGTCGTTCAGCGGGTTGGTGAGCCTGACGACGCGTCGCTTCGGGTCGTCGGCCTCCAGCAGCAGTTGGTCGAAGACCTGCTCGCTGACGAAGGGGTAGCTCGGCGCCTCGACGTAGCCGGCTCCGGCCAGCGCCCGTCCGACGCGGCGGTGCAGCCGCTGCCGGTGGGTCAGGCCGCGGCCCGACGGGGGCTTGGGCAGGGTGGAGGGCAGGTTCTCGTAGCCCTCCAGGCGGATGACCTCCTCGGCGAGGTCGTTGATCTCCTGGAGGTCGGGGCGCCAGGACGGCACGGTGACGATCAGCTCGTCCTGCCCGTACACGTCGCAGCCGATCTCCTGCAGCCGCCGTACGACGGTCTCGCGCCCGTAATCGACGCCGGCCACCTTGTCCGAGTGGTCGGCCGCGACGGTGATGATGTGCGGGGCGGACGGCGCGACGACCTCGGTGACGCCGGCTTCTGCGGTACCACCCGCGAGCAGCACCAGGAGGTCGACCGTGCGCTGTGCGGCGGCGGCCGCGGCCTGCGGGTCGACCCCTCGCTCGAAGCGGCGCGAGGCCTCCGAGGAGAGCTTGTGCCGGCGGGACGTCCGCGCGATCGCCACCGCGTCGAAGTGGGCGGCCTCGATCACCACGTCGGTGGTGCCCTCGCCCTCCGCGTGGTCGGCGATCTCCGTGTTGGCACCGCCCATCACGCCCGCGAGCCCGATGGGGCCGCGGTCGTCGGTGATGACCAGGTCCTCGGCGTCCAGCTTCCGCTCCACGCCGTCGAGGGTGACGAGCTTCTCGCCGGGCTCGGCGCGGCGCACCCCGATGGTGCCCTGGACCAGGGAGCGGTCGTAGGCGTGCAGCGGCTGGCCGAGTTCCATCATCACGTAGTTGGTGACGTCGACGGCGAGCGAGATCGGGCGGACGCCGACCTTCTGCAAACGGCGCTGGAGCCAGATCGGGGAGCGGCTCTCGGGGCTGAGCCCGGTCACCGTGCGGGCGGTGAAGCGGTCGCAGCCGTGCGGGTCGGAGACCTGGACCGGGTAGCCGAACGCGTTCGGGCCGGGTACGTCGATCAGGGCCGGGTCGCGCAGCGTCAGCCCGTAGGCGATCGCGGTCTCGCGGGCGACGCCGCGGATGGACAGGCAGTCGCCTCGGTTGGCGGTGACGGCGATGTCCAGGACCTCGTCGACCAGTTCCAGCAGTTCGACGGCGTCCTTGCCGACCTCGGTCTCCGGCGGCAGCACGATGATGCCGTGGGTGCCGTCGTCGCCCATGCCCAGCTCGTCGCTGGAGCAGATCATGCCGTGGGACGTCCTGCCGTAGGTCTTGCGCGCGGCGATCGAGAAGCCGCCGGGCAGGGTGGCGCCCGGGAGGACGACCACGACCTTGTCGCCGACAGCGAAGTTGCGGGCGCCGCAGACGATCTCCTGGGGCTCACCGGTGCCGTTGGCCTGCCCGACGTCGACCGTGCAGAAGCGGATCGGCTTCTTGAAGCCCTCCAGCTCCTCGATGGTCAGCACCTGGCCGACGACGAGCGGGCCCTTGAGGTCGGCGCCGAGGTGCTCGACGGTCTCGACCTCGAGGCCCGCGGAAATGAGCTTGGCCTGGACGTCACGCCCGGTCTGAGTGGCCGGCAGGTCGACGTACTCCCGCAGCCAGGAAAGCGGGACCCGCATCAGATCTCCATCCCGAACGGCCGGGTGAACCGGACGTCACCCTCGACCATGTCTCGCATGTCCTCGACGTTGTGGCGGAACATCAGCATCCGCTCGATGCCGAACCCGAAGGCGAAGCCGCTGTACTTCTCCGGGTCGACACCACAGGCGGTGAGCACCCGCGGGTTGACCATGCCGCAGCCGCCGAGCTCGATCCAGCCCTCGGAGGAGCAGGTCCGGCAGGGGCGGTCGGGGTTGCCGACGGACTCGCCCTTGCAGACGTAGCAGAGCATGTCCATCTCGGCGCTCGGCTCGGTGAACGGGAAAAAGTTCGGCCGCAGCCGGGTCTTCATGCCCTCGCCGAACAGCGACTGGACCATGTGGTCCAGGGTGCCCTTGAGGTCGGCCATGGTGAGGCCCTCGTCCACGGCGAGCAGCTCGACCTGGTGGAAGACGGGGGTGTGGGTCGCGTCCAGCTCGTCGGTGCGGTAGACGCGGCCGGGGCAGATCACGTAGACCGGCAGTTCACGCTCCAGCAGGGAGCGGATCTGCACGGGCGAGGTGTGGGTGCGCAGCACGACACCGGACTCGGTGCCGCCGTCCGGCCCCTGCACGAAGAAGGTGTCGTGCTCGCCGCGGGCCGGGTGGTCCGGGCCGATGTTCAGGGCGTCGAAGTTGAACCACTCGGCCTCGACCTGCGGGCCCTCGGCGACCTCGTAGCCCATGGCCACGAAGACGTCCTCGATGCGCTCCGACAGGGTGGTCAGCGGGTGGCGGGCGCCGGCCGGTACACGGTCGTACGGCAGCGTGACGTCCACCGACTCCTCGACCAGCACCCGCGCGTCCCGCTCGGCCTCGAGCTCGGTCTGGCGGGCGCCGAGGGCCTTGTTCACGGCGCCGCGGGCCTGGCCGACCAGCTTGCCGGCGGCGGCCTTGGCGTGCGGGGGCAGGGCGCCGATCTCGCGGTTGGCGAGGGCCAGCGGGGAGGCGCCCCCGGTGTGGGCGACCTTTGCCTCCTGGAGCGCGTCGAGGGAGCTCGCTGCGGCGAAGGCGGCGAGCGCCTCGTCCCGCATGCGCTCGATCTCTTCCGGTTTCAAGGCCTCGACCTCTACCGGGTCGTACGACTTATTCGGTGCCGACATCTCTTCCCGTGCTTCCGATTGGCTGGCTGGAGGTCCCGTCACCGACTCACTCACAGGGCCGTGTGCAGGACACAAAGGTGCCAAAGGCCGAGTCTAACGGGGTGGAGGTGTGCGAATGCGCCCGTGGCCGCTCTCCGGCTCTCAGGTGAGATACGCCGGGGCCGCCACGGGCAACGTAAATCGGAACTCCGCCCCGCCCTGGGAGCCTCGGCCGACCGTGATGGTGCCGCCGTGGGCCTCGACGATGCCCTTGACGATGTAGAGCCCGAGGCCGGTGCCGCCGCGCTTGCTGCCCCGCCAGAAGCGGGTGAAGACGCGGTTCATGGACTCCTCCGGGATGCCGGGCCCCTCGTCGCTCACCGTGACCGACGTGCCGGTGTCCTCGCCCTCGCGGGGGGACTCGGTGGCCGTGATGTCGATGGTGACGGTTCCCTCGCCGTGCCGCACCGCATTTTCCAGCAGGTTGCTGAGCACCTGGTCGATCTTGTCGGGGTCCGCCCACAGGGCGGGCAGCGGCTGTTCGAGCCGGAGCAGGAACCGGTCGGCGGGCTGCCCGGCGGCGACGTACGCCTGGATGTGCCGTCCCACGGCCGCGCCGATGTCCACCGGCTGGCGCCGCACCTCCAGCCGTCCGCTGTCGATCCGCGAGATGTCGAGCAGCTCGGCGATGAGCCGGGTGACCCGGTCGGCGTCGGCGTCGACGGTCTCCAGCATCAGGCGCTTCTGGTCGTCGGTGAACCGTTCCCACTTGGCCAGCAGGGTCGCGGTGAAGCCCTTGACGGAGGTCAGCGGCGAGCGCAGCTCATGGGCCACGGTGGCTATCAGCTCGGCGTGCGAGCCCTCGGTCCGCCGCCGGGCCTCGGTGTCGCGCAGGGAGACGACGACACGGCGGACGGGCCCGGTGGGCTCACCCCGGACGTACCGCGCGGACACGAGAACCTCCCGGCCGCCGGGCAGCAGGAGGTTCCGCTCGGGCTGACGCACTCGGATGGCGAGCCCTCCGTACGGGTCGGTCAGCTGCCACCAGCGCCGGCCCTCCAGGTCCTCTAATGGCAGCGCCTTCTCCAGCCGCTGTCCGAGGGCCCCTTCGGCGGGCAGGGAGGTGATGCGCTCGGCGGCGGCGTTGAAACAGATGACCTGCCCGTGCTCGTCGGCGACGACGAGACCGTCGGGCAGCTCGTCGGGGTCGATGCCCAACCCGGTGGGATCACCGTGCCGGGCCGCGGGCACACGCGGCACGTCCTGTGCTCCCCGTGGCCTGCTCGTGCCGACGCTCATCCCCGAAACCCCACCTCTCAGACGGTGCGGGTGGCCCCCTGAGCTGGTCACCCTACTAGCCCCTCAGCTGCCGGTGACGGAGCGGCACCCTCCGGAGGCGCGCTGTGCACGGGCCGACGCGTAGAGACATACGGCGGCCGCGGTGGCGAGGTTCAGGCTCTCGGCCTTCCCGTGGATCGGAACGCGCACCACGGCGTCCGCGAGCGCGCGGGTCTCCTCCGGAAGCCCCCACGCCTCGTTCCCGAACACCCATGCGGTCGGCCCGCCCATGGTCCCCTTGTCGAGCTCGTCGTCGAGGTCGTCGGTGCCCGCGCCGTCGGCGGCGAGGACCCGGATCCCCGCCTTCCTGAGCCCCTCGACCGCGTCCTCGACCGGCACCCCCACGGCGACCGGCAGATGGAACAGCGACCCGACCGACGCCCGTACCGCCTTGGGGTTGTAGAGATCGACGGACGCGTCGGTCAGTACGACGGCCTCGGCCCCGGCGGCGTCGGCGCAGCGCAGGACGGTCCCGGCGTTACCGGGGTCGCGCACATGGGCGAGGACGGCGACCAGCTTGGGCCGGGCGGCGAGGATCTCCTCGAAGGGCGTGTCGACGAACCGGCAGATCCCGACGAGCCCCTGCGGGGTGACGGTGGTCGAGATGTCGGCGATGACGTCCTCGGAGGCGAGGTGCACACGGGCGGAGACGGCCCGGGCCTCCCCCACGATGTCGGCGTAGCGCTCGGCGGCCTCGACGGTGGCGAACAGCTCCACCAGCCCATGTCCGGCGGCCTCCCGCACGGCCTGCGGCCCCTCCGCGAGAAACAGCCGCTCCTTCCCCCGGAAGTTCCGCCGGGCGAGCCGCCGGGCGGCGGACACACGGGGGGAACGGGGGGAGATCAGCTCGGGGCTGGCTGCAGGCATGGGGCTGTGGCTCGCTTTCGGAAACTACACAACTACACAACAGGACCCGCAAGCCCGAAAGCCTGCGGGTCCCTCATGTCACGTCGGCTCTGAGCCCGGCGTCAGGCCGCCTTCGGGGCGTTCACGTCGGCCGGAAGCGCCTTCTGCGCGACCTCGACCAGCGCGGCGAACGCGGTGGCGTCGTTGACGGCGAGCTCGGCCAGGATCTTGCGGTCGACCTCGACGTTCGCGGCCTTCAGACCCTGGATGAAGCGGTTGTACGTGATCCCGTTGGCGCGGGCAGCGGCGTTGATGCGCTGGATCCACAGCTGGCGGAAGTCACCCTTGCGCTTCTTGCGGTCGTTGTAGTTGTAGACCAGCGAGTGGGTGACCTGCTCCTTGGCCTTGCGGTACAGGCGCGAACGCTGACCGCGGTAGCCGGAGGCCTGCTCGAGGATCGCCCGGCGCTTCTTGTGGGCGTTGACTGCCCGCTTGACGCGTGCCACTTGTTTAACTCCTTGTAGCGGGGCCGTGGTTGGACTCACACGGCCCGGAATCGATGGGGTCCCGGTCCAGACGTACGGCGCGAGGAGATCTACTGATCACGCGCCGGGTACGTCACTTGCCGAGAAGCTTCTTGATCTTCGCGGCGTCGCCCGGGGCCATCTCGGCGTTGCCGGTGAGGCGACGCGTCACGCGGGACGACTTGTGCTCGAGCAGGTGGCGCTTGCCGGCGCGCTCACGGAGCACCTTGCCGGAGCCGGTGACCTTGAAGCGCTTGCTGGCACCGCTGTGCGACTTGTTCTTCGGCATAGCGCCGTTCTCTCCTCGTCGGTGGCGTTCCGGTGCCCGGTCGTGAAAACCGGGCACGGTGGAACGTCGCTGTTGTATCGGTTACGTCCTGGGGCTCGCGCCCCGTGGATCACGCCTCGGCGGAAGCCTCGGCAGGAGCCTCGACCGTGTCCTCGGCGACGATCTCGTCGGAGATCTCGGCGTCCGCGGCGTTCTGCGACTTGCCGGGGTTGGCCTTCGCTTCTGCCTTGCGGGCTTCCTGCGCCTGGCGGGCCTCGGCCATCGCCTCGGTCTTCTTCTTGTGCGGACCGAGAACCATGATCATGTTCCGGCCGTCCTGCTTCGGGTTCGACTCCACGAAACCGAGGTCCTGGACGTCCTCCGCGAGACGCTGCAGCAGTCGGTAGCCGAGTTCCGGCCGGGACTGCTCGCGACCACGGAACATGATCGTGATCTTGACCTTGTCGCCCTGCTTGAGGAACCGGACGACGTGACCCTTCTTGGTGTCATAGTCGTGCGGGTCGATCTTCGGCCGGAGCTTCATCTCCTTGATGACCGTGTGCGCCTGGTTCTTGCGCGCCTCACGGGCCTTCATGGCCGACTCGTACTTGAACTTCCCGTAGTCCATGAGCTTGCACACGGGCGGACGGGCGTTCGCCGCGACCTCGACCAAGTCCAGGTCGTACTCCTGCGCAAGCTCCAGTGCCTTGGCCAGCGGGACAATGCCCACCTGCTCGCCACTGGGACCGACAAGTCGCACCTCGGGAACGCGAATCCGGTCGTTGATGCGGGGCTCGGCGCTGATGGATCCTCCTCGGTTAGCACCACACGGCGGTCTGGCGGACAGCCGCGTTTGTCTCTTTTCGACAGACCTAACCGCGCCGAAGCACAAAAAATGCCCCGGACGATCACAGACGGGGCTCCAAATACACTGCCGGAGCACCGCCGCGAAGCCGCGGGGCGCGCTTTCGGGCGACTCCATCGTCCGTACGGAACGATGGTGGCCGCCTGACCGGGGTGACCCGCCGTCCCTGGGGGCGGTCGGGTGGGAGATCGGAGCCTCCACTTGTGGGCCGGGCACACGCACTTCCGCATACGGGTGTCCAGCCGGTCGTCACACAAGGTTAGCAGCACTCCGGGGGTGGTGCGAACCGGCGTGCACCGGGGCCTATCGTGTGAGGCATGAGTGACACCCCTCCCGCCGCCACCGACTCCGCCGGCTCTCCCGACTTCGACGAGATGACCCGCGACATCGCCGAGGTCCCCGCCGTCGAGGTGATCGTGACGGTCGCCGTAAACCTGATGAGCGCCGCCGCCGTGAAGCTCGGTCTGACCGAGGAGGGCGACAAGTACAAGGACCTGGACGAGGCCCGCAAGCTGGTCACGGCCCTCGCCGGTCTGCTCGACGCCTCCGCGACCGAGATCAGCTCCTTCCACGCGGCCCCGCTGCGCGACGGCCTGAAGTCGCTCCAGCTGGCCTTCCGCGAGGCGTCGATCGTCCCCGACGAGCCGGGCCAGGGCCCGGGCGAGAAGTACACGGGCCCGGTCTACGGCTAGGGCGTGGCCGGCTCCACCGGCCGGATCGATCAGCCGCGTACGTACAAGGGCTCGCCCGGAGGCGTCGTCCCGGCCGGCAGGAGTGCCAGGTCGAGGCCGCGCACCAGGCGGGCCCTCAGTGTCTCGTCGGCGGCCAGCCGCCGCGCGACCGACTGCGCCGCCTCTCCCGGAACGGCCCGCGGATCGAGTACGAGGGCCAGGGTGCCGTCGGCCTCTCCGGGCCCGAGGTGCGCGCGCAGTACGGCGGACTCGGCGGCGACCGCGGCCCGTACCGCCTCCCGGACGGCCGGATCGGCCAGCGGATCGGTCGTCGTACGGCCCTCGGCGAGCGCGAGGAGCGCCGGTCCCGCCAGCTCGAACGGCACCGGCCCGGCCAGGTCGAGCACCACCGTGTCCGCCTTCTCGTGCGCGGCGGCCTGCAGCGCCTGGTGCAGGGGTACGGCGACGGGGCGGGCCGCCGGGTCCCAGCGGGCCAGCGAGTCGGTGGAGGTGAAGGCCGGCAGGGCCGTCCGGGATCCGGCCTTCAGCGTCGGCACGGCCATGTCGCTGGTCTTCTCGCGGCGCAGCCCGTTCTCGTCCTCCTCGACCTCGCCGAGCACGGCGACCACGGGGACCAGCAGCCGGGCGCCCTTGAGGGCCGCCAGGACCGGGCCGACGGCGGTGCGGTCCTCGGCCCAGGCGGCGAGCGCGGCGCTCAGCCGGGGGTCGGCGGAGCCGTCGTCGTCGGAGAAGCCGGGGTCGGGAATGTTCTTGTTCGCCACGGTCACCGACCCTATCGGGCGGATATCGGGGGGATGCTGCTGGGCTTGTGCGGTGCCGGAAACCGGTGGTTCACCGCCTTCACGGCTTTCTCAGATTTCCCTGACACACATCTAACGTCCGTCTAACGGGGCGCACAGTCACCGCCCCGAGCATCGCGGGCATGGAGTCCTCCAGAGCCCGTCTCAGCCGCCGTGCTCGTCCGTCCAGGACGCGCCGTCTGCTCTCCACTGCCCTCGCCGTGGTCGCCGTCGTGGGCGGTACGGCCGCCGGGACGGTGTATGTGAAGGCGCGGGCGCACTCGGGTGCGGGCCCCGTATCGTCGGCGACGTCGGCCTCCTCCTCGGCCACGGCCGACGGGGAGGAATCGGTGGAACCCGTGGCACAGCCCGCCGCCGTCGACCACGACGCGCTGCTGGCCGAGGCGATGGACGCGGTGCCCGTCGCGGGGCGGGCGAAGGTCTCGGTGGCGGTGCTGGACCTGGCCTCCGGCGACAGCGCCGGCCACGGGAGCGGCTCCTTCGACACGGCGAGCATCGTCAAGGTCGACATCCTGGCGGCGCTGCTGCTGCGGGCGCAGGACGAGGGCCGGCATCTGACGGCGACGGAGACGTCGTACGCCACCACGATGATCGAGAACAGCGACAACACGGCCGCGTCGGCGCTGTGGGACGTCATCGGCGGGGCCGCGGGACTGGACGCCGCGAACAAGCGGCTCGGGCTGACGCACACGCAGGGCGGCGACGGTGCGCTGTGGGGGCTCACCCAGACCACGGCGGCCGATCAACTCACGCTGCTCAAGCAGGTGTTCGGGGACGACTCGAAGCTGAGCGCGGCCTCGCGGGCGTACGTCCAGGAGCTGATGGGGCGGATAGAGGCCGACCAGCACTGGGGTGTGTCCGCGGCGGCGGACGGCTCCCGGTGGGCCCTGAAGAACGGCTGGTTGGCGCGGAGCACCACCGGGCTGTGGGACATCAACAGCATCGGCCGGGTGACGGTCGACGGCCACGACTGTCTGGTGGCGGTGCTCTCCAAAGGCAACTCGACCCAGGCCAAGGGCATTTCGCTGGTCGAGGCGGCGGCGAAGGCGGCGGTCTCGGTCTTCGCGGGGGAAGGCGACCGCTCGTCCGCCTCCCCCTCGGCCACCGCCTCGTCGTAACGGAAACAGCCGCTAGAAACCGTCGTGGCGCGGGCGGCGGCCCCGCCACAGCACCACGGCCGCCACCAGCAGTACACCGCCGAGGCCGCCCGCGACCGGGGCCGCCCAGTCGCTGGTGCCCGCCTCGGACTTGGGGGTGTCCGGGCCGGAGCCGAAGTACTTCCGCCCGTACGCGGCCGGCTGCAGCTGCTTCGGCTCGATCCGGACCGCGGCCTTCAGGGCGGCGACCGGGTCGATCATGCCGTAGCCGCGGGAGTCGTCACGGCCGCCGACCGGGGCGTCCCGGGCGGTGTCCTCCAGGAGCTGCTTGATCTGGGCCGGGGTCAGGCCGGGGCGGACGGACTTGACGAGGGCCACCGCGCCCGACACGAACGCCGAGGCCGCGCTGGTGCCCCAGCCCTGGTAGTACCTGTGGTCGGGATCGGCGATGACGATCTTGTCGCCGGGGGCGGTGACCGTGGCGTACCAGCGGCGGGTGGAGAACGAGGCGCGGACGCCGAAGCGGTCCACGGCGGTCGCGGCGATGACGCCGGGGTAGGCGGCCGGGTAGGAGACGTGGTCGCCCTTCTCGCCGCCGTTTCCGGCGGAGGCGACGACGGTGACGTTCTTCTTCAGGGCGTACTGGATCGCCTCGTCCTCGGCGGGTTCGGGGTGGGCGGAGGCGGAGTCGTCGCCGAGCGAGAGGTTGATGACGTCGGCCCCGTGGTCGGCGGCCCAGCGGATGCCTTCGGCGAGGGCGTTGCCGCGTGTGGAGCGGGCCTTGCCGCGGGCGGCGTCCTCGTCCTCCAGGATCACGCGGACAGGCAGGATCTTGGCTTCCGGGGCGATGCCCATCACGCCGTCGGCGTCGCCGGGACCGTGGCCGTGCGCGGCGATGATGCCGGCCATGGCGGTCCCGTGCCGGGCCCAGGCCCGCTGCCCCTCCGTGGCTCCGAAGCCGATCATGTCCTTGCCCGGCAGGACGTTGCCCACGAGGTCGGGGTGGTCGGCCTCGACGCCGGTGTCCAGGACGGCGACGGTGACGCCCCTCCCCTTGGTGATCTGCCAGGCCTGCTGGGCGCGCAGGGCGTCGAGGGCCCACTGCTGGGCGCGTATGCCGTCCGCGTGCGCCGCGGTGCTGGGGACGAGCGCGAGGGACGCGGCGAGGAGGGCGCTGAGGGCGGCGGAACGGCGTCTCATGACGGCCGCTCCGAGGGCGGGGTGCTCACGTCTTTCCTCAGGGCGCGTTCGATGCGGTCGGCGAGGCCCTGGGCCTCGTTGCCGAGGCCGGCCTGGGCGGGGGGTGTGGTGGCGCCGGACTGCTCCGCCTGTTCGGCGGGTTGGGGGGTGTCGACGGTACGGCCGTCGGCCCAGCCGGAGACGGCGTAGACGACGACGGGGGCGTCGGTGAGGACGGAGAGAGTCCAGGAGGCGCGCTGTTTGGTGCCGAAGCGGGCGGCGGTCGTGTTCTTCGCGGCGAAGGGGCGGGGCATGAGGTCGGCGCGGGTGCCGAGGTTCTCGTCCTGGAAGCGTCTGGCGAGGGAGGACATGGCGGTCTGGTCCGCCTTGGTGAAGACCAGGCCGACGGTGGTGACGAAGCTCTGGGTGGCGTCGGTGTAGGTGGCCCGCACCAGGCGCTGGCAGCCCACGGGCGCGAGCGCCTTGCTCAGCAGCGGATCGAAGGCGCCCGTGCATCCGCTGTCGGGCGCGACGGCGACGCGGATCCAGGTCCGGTCGGCGCCACCGGGGCCTGCGCCCTGTCCGGCGACGGTCCTCGGGAACAGGTCGTCGACGGGCACGCTGTGCCAGAGGCCCCGCGCGGCGGCGAACGCGTTCTGCTCCCCGCCGTCCCCGTCTCCTCCGACCAGCCAACTCCCGGTCGCGGCGCCCCCGATGAGCCCCAGCCCGAGCACGAGACAGGCGGCGATCCCGGCCCCTCGCGACCGCAGGCGCGCCCCGAGCACCCGGGAGCGGGCCCGCTCGTCGTACACCTCGGGCTCCCCGAACGACACGACGGGCCTGGTGCCACCGGGCCCAGGGGCACTCCAGGACAGAGCCGGATCGGGCGCCACACCCCGCGCGTCGGGCGCCCCCACGGGCCCGGCCGGCATCCCGATCCCGCCGGGACCACCCCCCACGGCCCCCGGGCGGGTGCCGGCCGCGGGGCCGGCGGAAACCGAACGGCCCTCCGGCGCGGACACCGCCGTGCCCGCGGCGGACGGCGTGGAGCCCGTCCGCGGCAGGGGCATGGAAGTCCTCACCCCATCCGCACGACCACCGGAGCCCACCCCCGCAGGAGCGGGACCGGCGGCCGAGCCGGGCTGACCGAAGCCCGGGCGGGCACCCGGCACAGAAGCACTCGGACGCTCCCCACCTCCGGGACCAGGCCGCTCCTCCGGCACCGGGGGCACAGCCGCCCCCGGACGGTGGGTCGAACCGGGCCGGCCGGAAGCCGGGTGGGCGGCCGAGCCGGAAGCCGGGTGGGCGGCCGAGCCGGAAGCCGGGTGGGCGGCCGAGCCGGAAGCACCCGGACGCTCACCGCTCTTCTCGGCCATCCCCGGCGCGGGCCACTCCCCCGGCGGCACGGCCGGGCCCGGACGGTGGGTCGAGCCGGGCCGGGCGGAGGGCGGGGGGGTGGTCGGCATGGGAGGTGTGGGGGTGGGAGTCGGGCGGGTGCTCGGGGGTGGCGGGGTCGGGGTGCTTCGGTGTTGTGCGGGGTCGCTCGGGGGCGTCGTCGGGCGGTGGGACGGGCGCGGGGGCACGGCGGTGCCCGACGGCCGCGCCGCAGCCGCGCTGTCGGTGTGCGGCTCGCGGCGCACCGGCGGCGGTGTGTCCGGGAAACGCGCCGAGGCCTGAGGCGGAGGCGGGGTCTGCGGGGCCGGGGAGCCGGGCATGTGCGCGGGGCGGCGGGGAACGCGGGGCTGGTCGCCCGGGGCGTTGACTCCCGACCCGTTCGCGGTCGTCCCCGCACCGGGGGCGCCGTTACGTGCGCCCGCGCCCGCGCCTGTACCCGACCCGGCGGGCCCACTCGCGCCCTGCCCCGTGCCCGAACCGGCGTGTGCGTTCGCGCCCTGCTGTGTGCCCGAACCGGCGTGTGCGTTCGCGCCTTGCCGTGTGCCCGAACCGGTGTGTGCGGCGGTGTCGGCTGTTCTCGGGGGCGTGTTCGGCTCCGTGCCCGAGGCCGGCTGGGGTTCGGGGGGCGTGTCTGCGCCCGTGCGGGAACCCGCCGGAGCGGGGCGGGTTCCGAAGGCGTCGAAGGGCTTGGCGGTTCTCCAGGGGGACCATGCTCCACCCGCACCCCCCGCGGGCGCCGACGCGCCCGCACCCCGTGGCGTCGAAGCCTCCGGCGACGGCCGGTCGGTCATTGCGTTCGTTCCCTCGGCTTCGGTTCCCGGTCGGTCGGCCGATGCGGCGGCCCCGGCACCCGGCGCCCCGCTCTCCGTACCGTCTCCCACGGTCGGCGGCCGGGACGGTCGAGGCGGAAAGGAGGCGTGCTGCGCTTCCGTGCTCATGCGCCCCCCGTTTCCTCTTACCCCCAGGCCGACTACTCGTACGCGGGCCGTCGTCCCTGCGCTCAATCGATCTGCGCCGGACCGGCGTGGTCGGTCCGTCCCGGGCAGGCATACCCGCACGGACGGACCGGCATCCCGGCACGGACTTTGCGACCGCATCCGTTCCGCCGTACGTGCGCGTCACTCTACGGCTTGCCGCTGTCAGAACGGGAACCGGTCCGCGCCCCCGGGGCATCTGCCCGGAACGTCCCCCTACCCTGCGGTAATCCTGTCTGGCAGGCTTCGTTCATGACTGCGCGCGCCGCCGACCGGGCCCGTTACGACCGGGCCACCGCCCACCTCGACGCCCCTCTCGCCATCGTCGACCTGGATGCCTTCGACGCCAACGCGGACGACCTCGTCCGCCGGGCCGGCGGCAAGCCGATCCGCGTCGCCAGCAAGTCCGTGCGCTGCAGGGCGCTGCTGGAGCGGGTGCTGGCGAGGGACGGCTTCGCCGGCATCATGTCCTTCACCCTGGCCGAGTCGCTGTGGCTGGCGCGCGGTGGGTTCGAGGACGTGCTGCTCGCCTATCCCTCCGCCGACCGGGCCAGCTTCGCCGAACTGGCCTCCGATCCCAAGCTCGCCGCGGCCGTCACCGTCATGATCGACGACCCCGCCCAGCTCCGCCTCATCGACGAGTCCCGTGACGGCGGGCGTGAAGTCATCCGTGTCTGCCTGGAGTTGGACACCTCACTGAAGCTGTTCGGGGGACGGGTACGGGTCGGCGCCCGGCGCTCGCCGCTGCACTCGCCCGCCCAGGTCGCCGACCTCGCCCGTACGGTCGCCCGCCGCCCGGGCTTCAAGGTCGTCGGGATCATGGCCTACGAGGGCCATATCGCCGGTGTGGGCGACTCCGTCGCCGGACAGCCCCTCCGGTCCCGTGCCGTACGGCTGATGCAGGCCACCGCCCGCCGCGAACTCGCCGAGCGCCGCGGTGAGGTGGTGCGCGCGGTACGGGCCGTCGTGCCCGATCTGGAGTTCGTCAACGGCGGTGGCACGGGCAGTGTGCAGACCACCGCCGCCGAGGACGCCGTCACCGAGATCGGCGCGGGCTCCGGCCTGTACGTCCCTCGGCTGTTCGACAACTACACGTCCTTCAGCGGGCGTCCGGCCGCCCTCTTCGCCCAGCCCGTGGTGCGCAGGCCGGGGGTAGGGGTGGTGACCGTCCTCGGCGGCGGCTACACCGCCTCCGGCGCCCCCGGACGCGACCGGCTCCCCGTCCCCCACCTGCCCGAGGGACTCCGCTACGACCCCCAGGAGGGGCCCGGCGAGGTCCAGACCCCCCTGCTCGGCTCCCCCGCCGACGATCTGCTGCTCGGCGACAAGGTGTGGTTCCGGCACGCCAAGGCCGGAGAGCTGTGCGAGCGGTTCGAGCTGCTGCACCTCGTGGAGGGGGACGCGGTGACGGCGACCGTCCCGACCTACCGCGGCGAAGGCCACACGTTCCTCTGAGTCCTTCGCTCGAGGGCCCCGGGGTCCACGCGAGCAGTTGCCGCGCACGCGTGGACCGCACCGTTCCGCCCGATCCGGCCTACAGGGGTGTGACGTACGCGCCCGAGATCCCGCCGTCCACCAGGAAGTCGGTGGCGTTGACGAAGGAGGAGTCGTCGCTGGCCAGGAAGGCCACCGCGGCGGCGATCTCCTCGGCCTCGGCGAACCGTCCGACGGGGATGTGCACCAGGCGGCGGGCCGCCCGCTCGGGGTCCTTGGCGAACAGCTCCTGGAGGAGCGGGGTGTTGACCGGGCCCGGGCACAGGGCGTTGACCCGGATGCCCTCGCGGGCGAACTGGACGCCCAGTTCGCGGGACATGGCGAGGACGCCCCCCTTGGAGGCGGTGTAGGAGATCTGGGAGGTGGCCGCGCCCATACGGGCCACGAAGGACGCCGTGTTGATGATGGAGCCCTTGCCCTGCCGCCGCATGTAGGGGATGGCGGCCTTGCAGCACAGGTAGACGGAGGTGAGGTTGACCTCCTGGACGCGCTTCCAGGCCTCCAGGCCGGTCTCCAGGATGGAGTCGTCGTCGGGCGGCGAGATGCCCGCGTTGTTGAAGGCGATGTCGACGCTGCCGTAGGTGTCGTACGCCGTCCTGAACAGCGCCTCGACCTGCTCGGGGTCGGTGACGTCGACCTTCACGAAGATCCCGCCGACCTCGTCCGCGGCCGCCTTGCCACGGGTGTCGTCGACGTCGCCGCAGACGACGTGCGCGCCCTCCGCGGCGAGCCGGCGCGCGGTGGCGAGGCCGATGCCGCTGCCGGCTCCGGTGATGACGGCGGTGCGGCCGACGAGACGGCGGCAGATGTTTTGCTCGGTCTTGTCGCTCATGAGCGGCTCAGGCCTCCGTGCTGATGAAGACGTTCTTGGTTTCGGTGAAGGCGGTCAGGGCGTCCGGGCCGAGCTCGCGCCCGAGGCCGGACTGCTTGAAGCCGCCGAAGGGGGTCCAGTAGCGGACGCTGGAGTGGGAGTTGACGGACAGGTTGCCCGCGCGGACGGCCCGCGAGACACGCAGGGCGCGCCCCAGGTCGCGGGTCCACAGGGAGCCGGCGAGTCCGTACGGGGTGTCGTTGGCGAGGCGGATCGCGTCGGCCTCGTCGGTGAAGGGCAGGAGGACGGCGACCGGACCGAAGATCTCCTCGCGGGCCGCGTCGGAGTCGTGACGCTCCCCGGTGAGGACGGTCGGCGGGAACCAGAAGCCCGGTCCGTCGGGGGCGCCGCCCCGCAGGGCGGGTGCCTCGTCCGGCACGAACGACCGCACCCGGTCCAGCTGTTGACGGCTGATCAGCGGCCCCATCTGGGTCTTCTCGTCGGCCGGGTCGCCCACCACCACCGACGTCAGCGCGTCGGCGAGCAGCTCGCGGACCTCGTCGTACACCTGTTCCTGGACCAGGATCCGGGTGCGGGCGCAGCAGTCCTGGCCGGAGTTGTCCAGGAACGAGAAGGGGTCGACGGCGGTCTTGAGGTCGGCGTCGGCGAAGACGATGTTGGGGCTCTTGCCGCCGAGTTCGAGGGTGACCGGCTTGACCAGCCGGGCGCAGCGCTCCATGACCTCGCGGCCGGTGCGGGTGGAGCCGGTGAACACGATCTTCGCCACGTCGGAGTGGTCGACGAGGGCACGGCCGGCGATGTGGCCGTACCCGGGGACGACCTGGAACAGATGCTCCGGCAGGCCCGCCTCCAGGGCCAGTTCGGCCAGCCGCAGGGCCGTCAGCGGGGTGGTCTCGGCGGGCTTGAGGACGACCGCGTTGCCCGCGGCGAGCGCCGGGAAGGAGCCCCAGGCGGCGATGGGCATCGGGAAGTTCCAGGGGGCGATCACGCCGACCACGCCGAGCGGCTCCTGGAAGGTGACGTCCCAGCCGCCGGGTACCGGGATCTGCTTGCCGAGGAGGCGCTCGGCGCCGCCGGCCGCGTACAGCAGCAGGTCGCGGGCGTTGCCCGCCTCCCAGCGGGCGTTGCCCAGGACATGGCCCGCCTCGCGGACCTCCAGCCGGGCCAGTTCCTCGGTGTGCGCGTCGACGACGTCGGCGAAGCGGCGCAGCATCCGGGCCCGGTCGGCGGGGGCGGCGGCCGCCCAGGACCGCTGGGCGACGGCCGCGCGGGCGACGGCGCCGTCCACCTCGGCCGCGTCGGCGGCGGGGACGGTGGCGACGACCTCCTCGGTGGCCGGGTTCAGTACGACGAGTTCGTGCTCGGCGAGTTGGTGCTCGGCAGACAAGAAGGGCCTCACAGGCGTTCGAAGGAGCGGCGCAGCTCCCAGTCGGTGATCGCGGCGTCGAAGGCGTCCAGTTCGACGCGTGCCATGTTGCGGTAGTGCGCGACGACCTCGTCGCCGAAGGCGGCCTTGGCGATCGGGCTGTTCTCCCAGAGCTCGGCGGCCTCGCGCAGGGTGGTGGGGACGTGCTCGAACTCCGCCGCGTAGGCGTTGCCCGCGCAGGGCTCGGGCAGTTCCAGCTTCTGCTCGATGCCGTGCAGCCCGGCCGCGATCAGCGCGGCGACGGCGAGGTGCGGGTTGACGTCACCGCCGGGCAGGCGGTTCTCGAAGCGCATCGAGCGGCCGTGGCCGACGACCCGCAGCGCGCAGGTGCGGTTGTCGTACCCCCAGGCGACGGCGGTCGGGGCGAAGGATCCCGGCTGGAAGCGTTTGTAGGAGTTGATGTTGGGGGCGTAGAGCAGCGAGAAGTCCCGCAGGGCCGCCAGCTGTCCGGCGAGGAAGTGCCGCATGACGTCCGACATGCCGCCCTCCCCGTCCCCGGGCATGGCGTTGTTGCCGGCCGCGTCCGCGAGGGAGAGATGGATGTGGCAGGAGTTGCCCTCGCGCTCGTTGTACTTGGCCATGAAGGTGATCGACACGCCTTCCTGGGCGGCGATCTCCTTGGTGCCGGTCTTGTAGATGGCGTGCTGGTCGCAGGTGACGAGGGCGTCGTCGTAGCGGAAGGCGATCTCGTGCTGGCCGGGGTTGCACTCGCCCTTGGCGGACTCGACGGTGAGCCCGGCGCCCGCCATTTCGTTGCGGATACGGCGGAGCAGGGGCTCGATGCGCCCGGTCCCCAGCACCGAGTAGTCGATGTTGTACTGGTTCGCCGGCGTCAGCCCTCGGTAGTTGGCGTCCCAGGCCTGTTCATAGGTGTCCTTGAAGACGATGAACTCCAGCTCGGTGCCGACCTTGGCGGTGAAGCCGTGTTCGGCGAGACGGTCGAGCTGGCGGCGCAGGATCTGGCGGGGGGCGGCGACCACGGGTGAGCCGTCGTTCCAGGCGAGGTCCGCGATGAGCATGGCCGTACCGGCGTTCCAGGGGACCCGCCGGAGGGTGCTGAGGTCCGGGTGCATGGCGAAGTCGCCGTAGCCGCGGTCCCAGGAGGACATGGCGTACCCGTCCACCGTGTTCATCTCGGTGTCCACGGCGAGGAGGTAGTTGCAGCCCTCGGTGCCGTGGTGGAGGACCTCGTCGAGGAAGAAGCGCGCGGCGAACCGCTTGCCCTGGAGGCGCCCTTGCATGTCGGGGAAGGCCAGGACGACAGTGTCGATCTCACCGCTCGCGACCAGGGCGTGCAGCTCCTCGACGGAGAGCGGGGGTGTGCGGTCTGCCACGGGAAAGCCTCCTTCGGCTTCTACGGTCAGCCGGAAGCCATAAGGTATTCGGGAGAACCTTTGCTTGGGAAGGGGGTGCGGCGGGATGTCGCTCGATCAGGACGGCAGTCTCGACGACCGGCTGACGCCGGTGCTGCGGCCGGTGCGGGCGGGCAACGGCTTCGAGGAGGCGCTGGAGCAGATCCTCCAGGTCGTACGACTGGGCCTGGTACCGGGCGGCGAGCGGCTGCCGGCCGAGCGGGAACTGGCCGAGCGGCTGGGGATCAGCCGGGTGACGTTGCGCGAGGTCCTCAAGGTACTCCAGGACCAGGGCCTGGTGGAGTCCCGTCGCGGGCGCTACGGCGGGACGTTCGTCCTGCCGCGCACGGACGCGGGCGGCGAGGACGAGCTGCGCCGCCGGATCACCGAGGTCGACATCGAGGACGTGCTGCGCTTCCGGGAGGTGCTGGAGGTGGGGGCGGCGGGTCTGTGCGCGACGCACGGGCTGACCGACGACCAGGCGGACCGGCTGCGCGAGGCGCTGGCCCGCACCCATGACGCGCCGCTCGCCGACTACCGCCGCCTGGACACCCTGCTGCACCTGACCCTGGCGGAGCTCTGCGGCTCACCCACGCTCACCGCCCAGTACGCGGCGGTACGGGCCTCGGTGAACGACCTGCTCGACTGCATCCCCCTCCTCGTCCGCAACCTCGAACACTCCCAGCGCCAGCACATCGCCCTGGTCGAGGCGGTCCTCGACGGGGACGCGGACGGCGCACGGGAAATGATGCGGGAGCACTGCTCGGGGACGGCGGCACTCCTGCGGGGGTTTCTGGCGTGACCGGGGGCGGCGGCCCCGGCGCGCGAGGGTACCCGGTGCGTCGGGACGCGGCCCCGGCGTGCGAGGCGTCACTGCGCCGCGCCTTGCCCCGCAGGGCACTCCTGAGAAAAGGTATGATTTCAGTCCATTAAAGTTCGGGAGGGCGCATGGCGGGCAGACCGCTGATCGGCGTCAGTACATATCTGGAGGCCGGGGCGCGCTGGGGTGCCTGGGAACTGGAGGCCGCGCTGCTGCCGGTCGGCTATCCGCGCCTCGTCCAGCGGGCCGGAGGGCTGGTCGCGATGGTTCCGCCGGACGCTCCGGAACTGGCCGCGGCGACCGTCGCCCGGCTCGACGGCCTGGTGATCGCGGGCGGCCCGGACGTGGAGCCGGTCCACTACGGCGCCGAACCCCATCCCCGCACCGGTCCGCCGGCCCGGGCCCGGGACGCCTGGGAGCTGGCGCTGATCGACGCGGCCCTGGCGGCGCGGGTGCCGCTGCTCGGCATCTGCCGGGGCATGCAGCTGCTGAACGTGGCCCTCGGCGGCACCCTCGTCCAGCACATCGACGGCCACGCGGAGGTCGTCGGCGTCTTCGGCCGGCACTCCGTCAAGCCGGTCCCGGGCACGCGCTACGCCGAGATCGCCCCGGAGGAGGTCTCCGTACCGACGTACCACCACCAGGCCGTGGACCGGCTCGGCAGCGGTCTGATGCCGTCGGCCTACGCGGCCGACGGGACGGTGGAGGCGGTGGAGGTCCCGACCGCGGACCGCTGGGTGCTCGGCGTCCAGTGGCACCCCGAGATGGGCGAGGACCTCCGCGTCATGCAGGCCCTCGTCCGAGCCGCGTCCTGAGCCACTCCGTCGCCGCCGCTCCCTGGGCGCGCTGGAAGGCGCGCAGGGTGGGCAGGCCGGGCGGCGGGGGCAGCAGGGAGTGCTCCACGAAGTAGCCGGCCAGCGCCGCGAGTGTGGCGGTGACGGCGTCCGGGGCCGCGTCCCGGGCGAGCGGGTGCGCGGTGAACAGCTCCTGCGGGTCCGGTCCGCCCTGGGCCCGGACGCAGGGCAGCATGAGGAGCAGATCGAACCAGGGGGCGGCGCGCACCGCGTGCGGCCAGTCGACGAACACGACGCGGCCGCCGGCGGTGAGCAGCATGTTGTCGGCGCGCAGGTCGCCGTGGGCGAGCGTGTCGCCCGAGGCGGCGTCGGCCCATCCGGCGGCCAGCTCGGCGAGCAGCGGCAGGTGGGTGAGCGTCCAGTCGTCGAGGCGCCCGGGCGGGGACCCTGTCCGCCGGTCCCGTAGCCGCTGCCAGCCGGAGAAGGCCTCGGCCAGGTCCTCGGCCACCGGCGGGGCGGCCACGGGTGAGGGTGTGAGGGTACGGCCGAGCTCCGCCACCGCGTCGAGCACTCGCGTCAACTCCGCTCGCCGCCAAGGGACGTGGGGCTGTCGTCCGTCGACCTCCTCCAGGACGAGCGCGACCCAGGTGCCGTCGTCGTAGGTACCGAGAAGACGGGGTGCCGGGACGGTGGGCGGCAGGGCCGCGGTGTGACGGGCCTCGGCGCGGTGCATGTCCGGGCTTTGGGGGTTGGCGTGCGCGCTGACCGCCTTGACGAAGGCACGGCGGCCGTCGCCCGTGGCGACGCGGGTGGCGACGCCGGGCGAGAAACCGCCGGACTGGGTCTCGGCACGCACGACGGGTCCGCCCAGCACGCCGGCGACCGCGTCACGCACCTCGGCGGGAAGCCGCTCCCAGGGGACGCGGACGCCTGTGGCGGGCGGGGCGGTGGGGTTCATGGACGTCATGGTGGGGGCCGCAGGACAGGCCCCGCCACCGCTTTTCGCCGGCACGGACGTGTGGACGCCGACGGCCTCGGGGGCCAGGCTGTGGTGCGTCGGACACTCGCGTAGGAGACAGCGGATGAGGATCGTCGTCACGGGCGGCTTCGGTTTTCTGGGCGGGCGGGTCGCCGCCGCGCTGCTCGCGCGGCGCGCCCTCGGTGGGGAGGCGATCGACCGTCTGGTGCTCGTGGACCAGGTCGTACGGCCCGAGTCGCCGGTGTGGGCCGACCCGCTGGTGGAGGTGGTGCACGGCGCGCTGGCCGACCGTCTCGACGAGGTGTTCGCGGACCCCGTCGACCTGGTGATCCATCTCGCGGCGGCGGTGTCGGCGGCGTGCGAGGCGGACTTCGACCTGGGCATGAGCGCCAACGTGGACACGACCCGCGCCCTCCTGGAGGCAGCCAGGACCCAGTCGGCGTCCGGCGGCCGGGTGCCGCGTCTCGTCTTCTCCAGCAGCGTCGCGGTCTACGGCGGCGACCCGGCCCTCCCCTTGCCCGCGACGGTCAGCGAGTCGACGCTCCCCCTGCCCCGCACGAGTTACGGCACCCAGAAGCTGATCTGCGAGCAGCTGATCGCGGACTGCACGCGGCGCGGGTTCGTCGACGGGCGGGTGGCCCGTCTGATGACGGTCACGGTCCGCCCCGGCAAGCCGAACGCCGCCGCGTCGGGGTTCCTGTCCGGCATCGTCCGGGAGCCCCTCGCCGGTGTCCCGGCGATCTGCCCCGTCCGCCCCGGCCTCCGGGTGGCCCTGTCCTCACCGCGACGCGCGGTGGAGGGCCTGCTCCGCCTGGCCGAGGTCGAACGCGGCACGGGCCCCGGCCGCCTGGAGGGCGCCCTCCCCGTCAACCTGCCCGCCCTCTCGGTCACGGTGGCCGACATGCTGACCACCCTGCGCCGCGTCGCGGGCTCGCAAGTGGCCGACCTGGTCACGATCGCCCCCGACCCCACGACCGAGTCCATCGTCGGCTCCTGGCCGGCGGCGGTGGACCACACCCGAGCGGCAGGCCTGGGCCTGCACCCCGACCCCGACTTCGAGTCGATCATCCGCGCCTACCTCGACGACAAGCCCTCATAACCCGATTCGCCCCGCCCGAGACCGAGGCCGAACTCGCACGGCTCACCCCGACGTCGACAGCGCCACACCAGCGGAGTCTCGGGCCCGACTGGCCACCGCCGACCCATACGGCCACCGGCATCCCGAACCCCACCCACCCGCCGCAGAACGGCACCGCTCACCACCGAGCCCCACACCTCCCACCCCGCCCGACGCCCGACGCCCGACAACCAGCCGCACCTCCCAACCGCCACCCACCCCCGGGGACGGCACGACTCGACGCCGAGCCCGCACCACCCGGCCCGTCCGGCGTTTGAGGACGAGGTCGTTCAGGCCGAAGCGGGGGTCTGGGGGCGCAGCCCCCAAGGCGGTTCGGCTAACCCCGGGTCAGGGACAGCAGCTCTCGGGCCGGCCCCACCGGCCGATGCCCCGTCGGCCACACGGCCCGTAGGTCCCGTGCCAGCGCGACCCCCTCCACCGGCACCCGCACCAGCCGCCGCATCGCCAGCTCCTCCCCCACGGCGAGTTCGCTCAGCACCGCAGGCCCGGCGCCGCTCACCGCCGCCGCCTTCACCGCCGTCGTCGAGGACAGCTCGATCAGCGGCCGGGCGAGCCCGCCCAGCGCGGCGTCCAGCACCTGCCGGGTCCCGGAGCCCTCCTCCCGCAGGATCAGCGGGGTGGCCGCCAACTCCGAGGCCTCCAGCGGCCGTCGGCGCCGCGCCCACGCGTGCCCGGGCGCCGTCACCACGATCAGCCGGTCATGGGCGATGACCGCGAAATCCAGCCCCGGCGGCACACTCACCCCCTCCACGAACCCCAGATCCGCCTCCCCGGACAGCAACCGCTCCGCCACCGCCGCCGAGTTCCCCGCGAGCAGGGACACCGCCGTGTCGGGCCGGCCGGCCCGCAGCGCGAGCAGCCACCCCGGCAGCAGGTACTCCGCGATCGTCATGCTCGCCGCCACCCGCAGCCGCGAGTCCCGCCGGTCCCGCAGCGCCTGAGCGCCCACGTCGAAGGCCTCCGCCGCCTCCACGATCCGCCGCGCCCAGTCCGTCACCAGCGCCCCGGCGTCGGTCAGCCGGGACCCCCGGGGCGAACGGTCCACCAGCGCCACCCCGAGCTGCCGCTCCATCGACCGGATCCGGCTGCTCGCCGCCGGCTGGGTGATCCCCACCTCACGAGCCGCCGCGCCCAGACTCCCCAGCCGCGCCACCGCCAGCAGCAGCTCCAGCGCCCCGAGATCGGGCACCCGGTGCGCCAGCGTCCCGCCGGGCACGGGACGCGCGGTGTCCGATCGCTCCTCCGCCTCGCTCATAACCCCAGTTTATGTCCCCATAGAGACAGAGTCCCTGGTCGCCGCGGCCCCCCGGCGAGACGGTGGACACATGGTCACCGCCGTCCGTCACCTCGGGCCCAACTGGTACGCCACCGTCATGGGCACCGCCGTAGTCGCCACCGCGGGAGCGACCCTCCCCCTCGGCGTCCCCGGCCTGCGCACCGTCCGCGCGGCCGTCTGGGCGCTCTCCCTCGCCCTTCTGCTGACCCTCCTCGTCGCCCGCGCCCTGCACTGGCACCACCACCGCGACCAGGCCCGCGCCCACCTCCTCGACCCGGCGACCGCTCCCTTCTACGGCTGCCTCGCCATGGCCCTGCTGGCCGTCGGCGGCGGCGCCCTCACCGCCGGCCGGCCCTGGATCGGACTCGGCGCGGCCCTCGCGCTCGACGCCGTGCTGTTCACCGCCGGGACGGTCGTGGGGCTGGCGGCCGCCGTCGCGGTCCCGTACCTCATGGCCGTACGACACAGGGTGGAGCCCCGTCAGGCCACGCCCGTGTGGCTGCTGCCGCTGGTCGCGCCCATGGTGTCCGCGGCGCTCGGTCCTTCGCTGGTGCCGTATCTGCCGCCGGGGCAGCCGCGTCAGACCCTGCTTCTCGCGTGTGTCGCGCTGTTCGGGCTGAGTCTGTTCGCGACGCTGCTGATGCTGCCGCTGGTCTTCGCCCGGCTGGTCACCGGCGGGCCCCTGCCGCTCGCCCTCACGCCGACGCTGTTCCTGGTGCTGGGCCCCCTTGGGCAGTCCACCACCGCCGTCGGCAGGTTCGCGGACGTGGCACCGGGCGTCGTAGCGGCGCCGTACGGCGAGGGCTTCGGTGTGCTCGCCGTGCTGTACGGCGTGCCGGTCATGGGCTTCGCCCTGCTTTGGCTGGCGTTCGCGACCGCTCATGTCGTACGCGCCCGCCGGGACGGAATGGGGTTCGCCATGACCTGGTGGGCGTTCACCTTCCCGGTGGGCACCTGTGTCACGGGGGCGGAGAGCCTGGCCCGCCGTCTCGACCTCTTCGTGTACGACTGGCTGGCGGTCGGGCTGTACGGCGTCCTCGTCGCCGCCTGGGCCGTCGCCGCCCTGCACACCGCGCGGGGTCTGCTCAGCGGAGAGCTGCTCGCAGGGCCTCGCCCAGCACGTGTGGTGCTTGCGTCAACGACGGCCCGTACCACGTCAGATGCCGTCCGCTGACGAGCGCGCAGCGCAGCCCGGGGAAGGCCTCCGGCCCTTCCTCGGCCGTGAAGCGGTACGGCTCGTCCGGGAGGACCACGAGGTCGGGGGCGGCCGCCCGCAGCTCTTCGAGCGGGACGCGGGGGTAGCGGTCGGGGTGCGTCGTGTACACGTGCTCCACGCCGAGGCGGGAGAGGACGTCACCCGCGAAGGTGTCGCGCCCCAGGACCATCCAGGGCCGACGCCAGACGGGGACCACCGCGGTGCTGCGGCGCTCGGGGGGCCGCAGCGTCGTCCAGATCTCTTCGGCCTCGTCCAGCCAGCGGGGGCGGGAGGGTGCTCCGCAGGCGTCGAGGACCTCGCTGAGCTGGTGAAATGCCTGTGGTATGTCACATACCACTGTCACCAGGACCTCGACGCCCGCCTCTCGCAGCGCCTCCACATCGCCCTCGCGGTTCTCCTCCGCGTTCGCCACCACCAGGTCCGGCGCGAGGGCGAGGACGCGGTCCAGCTTCGGGTTCTTGGTGCCGCCGACGCGCGGTACGTCCAGGCCGGCCGGGTGCGTGCACCAGTCGGTGGCGCCGACCAGGGCGCCGGGGACCGACACCGCCACGGCTTCCGTGAGGGACGGGACCAGCGAGACGACCCGCGGCGGCACTACCGCTGCCGGTCCTGGACCGCCTCGACGTGCTCGGCCACCGCGACCACGAGCAGGCGGGTGTCGGGCACGGTCGCGCGCCAGCGGTGGCGCACGCCACCCGTCAGGTACAGGGTGTCGCCGCGGCCCAGCCGGTAGGCGCGGCCCTCCGCCTCGATCTCCACGGCGCCTTCGGCGACGAACATCAACTGGTCGTTGCGGTACTGGAATTCACGGCCGGCCTCATGGTCGCCGATGAACTCCGAGGCGTGCATCTGGTGGTGACCGCGCACCAGGGAGCGCACACGCGGTTCGGGACCCGGCTCCGGACCCTCCGCGCGCACCACGTCCACGCTGCACGCCGGGTCGGCGGCGGCGAGGAGCTCCACGGCCGTCGTACGCAGGGCGTCGGCGACCTTCTCCAGGGAGGTACGGCTGGGGCGGGCCCGGTCGTTCTCGATCTGGCTCAGGAAGGGGACCGACAGACCGCTGCGCTCGGCCACGGCGGCCAGGGTGAGTTCCAGCGCGCGGCGCCTGCGCCGTACGGCCGCGCCCACGCGCAGCGGCTGTTCCTTGTGGTCGTCTTTGTGGTCGCCCATCGCTCCGGCTCCCTCCCTCGCTCGTCGGTCCCGGCACTCCTGAGGAGTGCTCTGCTTCTGAAGAGTTCTCTGCACCTTACGCAGGTTCGGCAAACTGTTTCATGCGACCGTCACACACCCGTAAACAGCGCGTGCGGTCAATTCGCCAACTCTCGTCAGTAGACCAGTTCCCTGGACGCTTCGGGTCCGCATTTCTCCTCGGTTCCGAAGAGCGTGAACAGCGGGGACGGTGATGTGGCCGGCCGACCTCGGGGGTTGGTGTAGCGCTGTGTGGTTGGCCGGATTCCGTTCGTGTCGTGGACACGAACCGCGGCGCCCGCTACGGCGGAGCCGGGCGGCGACGGGCCGAGCCGCGCGGACGCCGGCTGCTCACCGACGGGTGACTGTCAGTCCTGTACGGCATGATGCGAGACGTGACCGGACGACTGATGCTCCTCGACACCGCCTCGCTCTATTTCCGCGCCTATTTCGGCGTCCCGGAGTCCGTGAAGGCCCCGGACGGCACTCCGGTGAACGCCGTGCGCGGACTGCTGGAATTCATCGACCGCCTGGTCAAGGACCACCGCCCCAGCGATCTGGTGGCCTGCATGGACGCCGACTGGCGCCCGCAGTGGCGGGTCGACCTCATCCCCTCCTACAAGGCGCACCGTGTGGCCGAGGAGCACGAGGCGGGTCCGGACGAGGAGGAGGTGCCGGACACGCTGTCGCCACAGGTGCCGGTGATCGAGGCGGTGCTGGACGCGCTCGGCATCGCGCGGGTGGGCGTCGAGCCGTACGAGGCGGACGACGTGATCGGCACCTTCACGGCGCGCGCGAAGATCCCGGTCGACATCGTGACCGGCGACCGCGACCTCTATCAACTCGTCGACGACCAGCGGGGGGTGCGCGTCCTCTACCCCCTCAAGGGCGTCGGCTCGCTGCAGCTGACCGACGAGGCGTGGCTGCGCGAGAAGTACGGGGTCGACGGGCCGGGGTACGCGGCTCTGGCGCTGCTGCGCGGCGACCCGAGCGACGGTCTGCCGGGTGTGCCGGGCATCGGCGAGAAGACGGCCTCGAAACTGCTCGCCGAGTTCGGGGACCTGGCCGGGATCATGGCCGCGGTGGACGATCCGAAGGCGAAGCTCACACCGTCGCAGCGCAAGCGGCTCGACGAGGCGCGGCCGTACGTCGCGGTCGCCCCGAAGGTCGTCAAGGTCGCCGACGACGTCCCGCTGCCGGACGTGGACACCGCCCTGCCGCACACTCCGCGCGACCCGTCCGGGCTGGCCGAGCTGGGGGCGCGCTGGGGGCTGGGCGGCTCACTGCACCGGCTACTGAGCACGCTCGGCACGTAAACGACGTTCTCGTTTCCGGAAATATAACTCTCTTTAAAGTGTTACCCGGGGGAGGGGTGCTAACTTAGGTAAGCCTAAGCCAGAAAGCATGGGAGGCCGTCATGGCAGAACGTCCGGCTCGGAGGCCGCGGAAGCCCCATTCCGCGCAGGTCGTCCGCACAGAACGGCTGACCCCGCACATGCAGCGCGTGGTCCTCGGAGGCGAGGAGCTGGCCGGTTTCACGGCCGACACCTGCACCGACCACTATGTGAAGCTGCTGTTCCCCCCGGCCGAGGGCGTGACCTATCCCGAGCCCTTCGACATGGAGCGCATCCGGGAACAACTCCCGCGCGAGCAGTGGCCGGTGACGCGGACGTACACCGTGCGGGCCTTCGACCCGGAGTCCCTCGAACTGACCCTGGACTTCGTGGTCCACGGCGACGAGGGCCTCGCCGGCCCGTGGGCGGCGCGCGTCCAGCCGGGCGAGACCGTGCGCTTCATGGGCCCGGGCGGCGCCTACGCGCCCGATCTCAGCGCCGACTGGCATCTGTTCGCCGGTGACGAGAGCGCTCTACCCGCGATCGCCCGGTCCCTGGAGTCGCTCCCCGGGGGTGCCGTCGCCCATGCCTTCATCGAGGTGTCCGGCCCCGAGGAGGAGCAGAAGATCGACTCCGACGTGGAGGTCGTCTGGCTGCACCGCGGAGACCGGCCCGTCGGCGATCTGCTCGCCCAGACCGTACGGGCGCTGGAGTTCCCGGAGGGCCGGATGCACGCCTTCGTCCACGGCGAGGCGCACTTCGTGAAGGAGCTGCGCCAACTGCTGCGTGTCGAGCTGCAGATCCCCCGCGAGGACCTGTCGATCTCCGGCTACTGGCGCCTCGGCCACAACGAGGACGGCTGGCAGGCGTCGAAGCGGGAGTGGAACGCACGCATCGAGTCGGAGCAGGAGGGGGCCCCGGCGGCCTGACCCGGGCTCCGCCCTCCGCAGCTCGGAGTCCCGGGCACGGCACTACGGCCCGCGCACCGGCGCGGGCCGCTTTCTGTTGCGCCTACGGCGACCGCCGAGTCACGCTTGCACCGACCCCCGAGTCGCGCTTCCACCGACCGCTGATTCGCGCCTACACCGACCGCTGATACGACCGGAACGTCCGGATCGACAGCCACACCGCCGCGATCGCGAGTGCCAGCAGCGCCCCTCCCCGGCTGAGCACGTCGCCCCAGTCGGGGTGCGCGGACAGGGCCGAACGGCCCGCGACCATCGCCCAGTTGAGCGGGTTGAAGTCCGCGATGTGTCGCATCCAGGAGGGCATCTGCGACGGCGCCATGAAAGCGCTCGACAGGAAGGTCAGTGGCAGCAGCAGGAAGGTGTTGATGCCGATGATCGACTCCCGCTCCCGCACCAGCATCCCCAGCGCATTGGACAGCGCCCCGAAGACGGTGCCGAGCAGCACGGCGGCGAGGACCAGGATCGCGACACCGCCGACGCCACCCGGGTAGTCGGCACCGCCCGCCAGGGCCAGCAGCACGATGACGACCGACTGGAACGCGGTGACCAGGCCGTTGTTGACGACGTTGCCGTTCATCAGCGCGGCCCGGCTGACCGGTGTGGTCAGGAACCGGTTGAGGGTGCCGCGCTGGATCTCCTCCAGCGTGCCCATGCCCGCCCACATGTTGGAGCTGAGCGCACTCATCACCACCACACCCGGGACGAGATAGGTGAGGTAGGTGGTGGTGCCGAAGCCGCCCAGCTCGACGACCTTCTTGAACAGGTTGCCGAACAGGAAGAGCCAGATCACCGGCTGGATCAGAGTGATGATCGCGTACGCCGGCTGGCGTGTGAACACCATGAGTTGACGCTGCGTCATGTACCAGGTCTGGGAGACGGCCGTGCTCATCGCGCACCTCCGGCGAGGACGAGGTTCCCGGTGGCTTCGGTGTCCGCCTCGGAGTAACGGCGGCCCGCGTAACGGAGGTAGACGTCGTCGAGGGAGGGCCGGGCGACGGTCGCGGCGGCGACCCCGACCCCGGCCCGCTCCAGGGCCGCGAGCAGGGCGGGCACGGCGGTCGCACCGTCGTCGGCGCGGACACTGATCCGGCGGCCGTCGATCAGCACCTCGTGCATGCCGGGCAGTTGACCGATGGCGCCCTGGAGCAGGGTCCGCCCGGCCTCGCCGACCGCCTCGCCCAGTTCCAGGTGGACGGCGTCACCGCGGAGTTCCCCCTTGAGGGAGTCCGGGGTGCCCTCGACCACGACCCGGCCCCGGTCGACGATGGCGATGCGCTCGGCGAGCCGGTCGGCCTCGTCGAGGTAGTGCGTGGTGAGGAGGATCGTCAGCCCCTCCTCCCCCGCCAGCCGGTCGATCTCGTCCCACATGGCGGTGCGGGCCTCCGGGTCGAGCCCCGTCGTCGGCTCGTCGAGGAACAGCACCTCGGGCCGGTGCACCAGGCCGAGGGCCACGTCCAGGCGGCGCCGCATTCCACCGGAGTAGGTCTTGACCGGACGCCGGGCGGCCTCGGCGAGGCCGAAGCGGTCGAGCAACTCCTCCACGCGGACGCCGAGGGCGGCGCCCTTCACGCCGTAGAGCCTGCCCTGGAGTTGGAGGTTCTCGCGGCCCGTGGCGACGGGGTCGGCTCCGGAGTTCTGGGCGACCACTCCGATCGCGCGGCGCACCCGGTCGGGGTGGCGCAGCACATCGTGCCCGGCGACGGTGGCGGTGCCCGAGTCGGGGCGGGCGAGGGTGGTGAGGATCTTGACGGTGGTGGACTTGCCGGCGCCGTTCGGACCGAGGAGGCCGAAGACGGTGCCCGGTTCGACGGTGACGTCCATGCCGGCGAGGGCGGTGACATCGCCCGGGTAGGTCTTGATCAGGCGGCGCGCTTCCACGGCGGGCGCACGGGTACTACTCATGACGACAGCTCCTGAGTGAGCGGATGACAACTGATCCGCGTGGGGAGCGCCGGGCTATCCTGGGTGTGCCGCACCTCGATCGCCTGGCCTGCCGCACGGCGGAGTCAGTTCGGGGTTCGAGACCCCGGCCGGGCTGCTGCAACAGCTCGTCCGGGGTCGTTCCTCACTGGGTGAACTCGGGTGGCAGCTCCCCCGTTTCATGCAGGTGCCGCCAACCGTCGACGCCGGGCAGCGAGCCCTTCCTGATCTCCTCCAGGAAGCCGCGGACCCACTCCGCCTGCGCCTCGGTCATGTGCAACTGGTACTCGACCTCCACCAGGAAGAGCCTGGGGACGGTCTCGTACAGCTTCTCCAGGGCCCCGCGGGCGCCGGCCGCCTGCACGTCCAGGGCCTTCACCCGCTCCGCGAGCAGGCGCACGACGTCGTCCGGGTGGACCACCCCGATGAGCGACAGCGCGGTCTCGAAGATCGGGAACTCCTTGGCCGGTTCGGCCAGCAGATCGGACATCCATTCGGTCGTCTCCTCGCGACCGGCCTCGGTCACCCGGTAGACCGTGCGCTCGGGGCGGTTGCCCTGCTGCTCGACATCGGCGACCTCGACGAAGCCGTGCTTCTCCAGGTTCCGCACGACCGTGTAGAGCGAGCCGTACTTGATCTTCGTGCTGGAGTCCTTGCCCTGCCGGCGCAGGGTCTGGGCGATCTCGTAAGGATGCATGGGCTTCTGCCAGAGGGTGACCAGCACGGCGAGCGCCAGCGGATTGCCGAGCTTGCGGCGCTTCATCACCACGACGGGCCACCTCCCTTACCCATTACCTCGCTCACGAATATCCGTAGCCGAACATATCGCGATCCATCGAGGCTCGTCAACACTCACGATGTATCGCGTTTTGATGTGCATAGCAAGCACGTGAGGACTTGGGCCCGCCCCCGACATACCGGCGTGACGCGCGCGAAACAGCCGCTCCCTAATTTCTGTCGCCTGACAGGAATCCACTCAGGATCCGCGCCGAAGGCAGGTGCCGCCGTGACGACAACCGCCCCCTCCGACGTACGCCCCGACCCCCCGCACGCACCGGACGACGGCTCTCTCGCCGAGTTCGGCTACCGCCAGGAGCTGCACCGCAGCCTGGGCCGCTATGCCTCCTTCGCGGCCGGCTTCTCGTTCATCTCGGTCCTCACGACCGTCTTCCAGTTCTTCGCCTTCGGGTACGCGTTCGGCGGCCCCGTCTTCTTCTGGGCCTGGCCGGCGGTACTGGTCGGGCAGTTGCTGGTGGCCGCGTGCTTCGCGGAACTCGCCGCCCGCTACCCGATCTCGGGCGCCATCTACCAGTGGTCGTCGCGCCTGTCGAACGTCACCTTCGGCTGGTTCGCGGGCTGGATCATGGTGATCGGCCAGATCGTGGTGGTGGCCGCGGCGGCGCTCGCCCTCCAGATGGTGCTGCCGGCGATCTGGTCGGGCTTCCAACTCGTGGGCACCGACTCGGCGGTGACCTCTCAGGACGGCGCGGCCAACGCGGCCGTACTCGGCGTGATCCTGCTGGTCCTGACCACGATCGTGAACATCGTGGACAACAGGGTGATGTCGGTGATCAACCGGGTCGGAGTGACCGCGGAGATCATCGGCGCGATCCTGATCATCGTCCTTCTGCTGACCCACTCCAAGCGCTCGCCCGGCATCACCTTCCACACCGAAGGCGCCGCGAGCTCGGGCCTGTTGGGCGCCCTGCTCATCGGCTCGTTCACGGCGGCGTACGTGATGATCGGCTTCGACAGCGCGGGCGAGATGAGCGAGGAGACGCACAACCCGAGGCGTACGGCGCCTCGCACGATCCTCACCGCGCTCGCCGCGGCCGGCCTCCTGGGCGGCCTGGTCATCCTCGGCGGCCTGCTCGCCGCCCCCAGCCTCACCGACGGCCATCTCGGCGTCGACGGCCTGAGCTACGTCCTGACCAGCCGCCTCGGCGACGGGGTGGGCAAGGCGCTGCTCGCCGACGTGGTCGTGGCGATCGCGGTGGCGACCCTGGCCATCCAGACGGCGGCCTGCCGCATGCTGTTCTCGATGGCCCGCGACGGCCAGCTCCCGTTCTCCAGGCGCCTCGCCCACGTCAACCCGCGTACCGGTATGCCCAGCGCCCCCGCCGTGGTGGTGGGCGTCCTGGCGGCGGCCCTGCTCCTGCTGAACTTCGCCTCACCGGACGCGTTCCTGGCCATCGGCACGACCTGCATCGTGATGCTGTACCTGGCGTACGCGATGGTCACCGGCCCCCTTCTCCTACGGCGTCTGCGCGGCGAGTTCACCTCGGAGGGCACCGACGAGACGGGCGCCAGGCTCTTCTCCCTCGGCCGCTGGGGCATCCCCGTCAACGCCCTCGCCCTCCTCTACGGCCTCCTCATGACCCTCAACCTGGCCTGGCCCCGAGCCACGGTGTACGACCCGGCGGGCGGGCACTGGTACTTCCAGTGGTTCACGGTGCTGTTCCTGGCGGCGACGCTGATCCTGGGCGCCGCATTCAGGCTGTACCGAAACCGGACCGGCGCCGGAACGACGTCGCCGGAGAGGCCGGTGCAGGAGGCGGCGGCCTAGAAATCCGGCCCCCTCCTCCCCTACGGGGTCAGTGATCAGTCCCCCCGAACCCGTCCGTGCAGATGCATGTCGTGCCATCCGTCCTGGTGCAAGGCGGCACTGCGCTTGACGCCCTCCAGGGCGAACCCCGCCTTCTCGGCGACCCGGCAGGACGGTTCATTGGCCACCGCGTGCAGGAGTTCGAGGCGATGGAATCCGATCTCCTCGAAGGCCCAGCGGGTCAGGGTTGCCGTCGCACGAGTGGCGACACCCTGGCCCCGGGCCGCCGCCGTGGTCCAGTACGCCACCTTGGCGAGACCGTCGACGAGGTGGATGCTCCGCAGCGCGACCCGGCCCAGCAGCCGATCGCTGTCCGCGTCGACCACGGCCCACTGGGCGTCCCGCTCCCCCTCCCACTCCTTCTCCCACCCCTCGATCCACCCGGCGACCTCCGCCTCGGAGTCGCTGCGCCGGATGTGCCACTGATGCATCAACGGATCCTGAAAGGCCTCATGCACAGCAGCGACATCCCGCCCCCGCCAGGGCCGCAGAACCAGCCCGTCACCGGTGGGGAGCACGGGCTGGGGGCTACGGGAGAGGGTTCCCGGGGGCAGGACGGGGGCGGTGGTGTAGGGCATGGTGCGCATCCTGCCGGGAGTACTCGGACGGTCCAACGGGTTTTCCGGGGCCGTAGGCTTGATCGCGATGACACGCAGACGACGGACCCCGCCCTCTCCGCTGCCTCAACGGCACGGAGTGGATCCCGTGCGAGTCAGGCTGCCGGCCGAGGGGCCGTGGGCCACCGTCCGCACCTACCTGGTGGAGCGACTGAGTGGAGCCGGGGTCGGGGTGGTCGACAGGATGTTCGAGGCGGGCGAGATAGTCGGCGTCGACGGACGCGCCGTCGCATCCGACGCGGCGTACGAACCCGGCATGTTCGTCTGGTTCCACCGGGAACTGCCCGACGAGGTACCGGTGCCGTTCCCGCTGGAGGTCGTCCACCGGGACGAGCACATCGTGGTCGTCGACAAGCCACACTTCCTGTCCACCATCCCGCGCGGCAGCCACGTCAGGGAGACCGCCGTCGCCCGACTGCGCCGGGAGCTCGGCATCCCGACGCTGGGCGCGGCGCACCGGTTGGACCGGCTCACAGCCGGACTGGTGCTGTTCACGTTGCGGCCCGAGGAGCGGGGCGCATACCAGTCCCTGTTCGCCGATCGGCGGGTGCGGAAGGAGTACGAGGCGGTGGCGCCGTACGATCCCGCTCTTGCTCTGCCTCGGACCGTGCGCAGCCGGATTGTGAAGGACCGAGGGGTGCTCGCTGCTTACGAGGTGGCCGGCGAGCCGAACGCCGTGAGCCGTGTCGAGTTGATCGGGCACCGGGCGGAAAGCGGTCTGGGCCGGTACCGATTGACTCCGCACACCGGGCAGACCCATCAGCTCCGCGTCCACATGAACACCCTCGGGCTGCCCATCCTCGGTGATCCGCTCTACCCGGTGGTGGCCGCCGCCGTGCCGGCTGGTGACTTCCGGCGCCCGCTCCAACTACTGGCACGGGCACTGGAGTTCACCGATCCGGTCACCGGGGTGGAGCACCGGTTCCGCAGTGCGCGGGCACTTCAGGCCTGGTTCTCCTACGACGACTGGGCGGGCTCGCGCTCCACACACTCGACCCGTACGTGAAGGTCGTGCGGAGCCAGGGTCATGCGGGGTTCCACCTTCGGGGGTCGGCTGTCGACGGGCGAGAGCCGCCATCGGGTCACGATCGTGGCCAGGGCCAGCGTCGCCAGGGTCATCGCGTAGTTGTCGCCGATGCACTTCCGCGCCCCTCCGCCGAAGGGAATGAAGGCGCCGCGCATGTGTTGCTCCTCCGGAAGCCACCGATCGGGATCGAATGAGCCGGGGCGCGGATTGAACCGTTCGTCGTGGTGAATGAGGTACGGACTGTAGACCAGGGTGGTCTCCGGGGGGATCACGGCGTTCGCCAGCCGAGCTTCCGTGGCGGTCGTCCGAGTCAATATCCATCCGGGCGGGTACAGGCGCAGGGTCTCGGTGATGACCCGACGCGCGAGGTCGAGCTGGGGGAGGTCGTCCCAGGTGGCGGTCCGGGTGCCGAGAGCCTTGGTCGTCTCGGTGCGCAGCCGCTCCTGGATGTCGGGGTACTGGCACAGGAGATGCGCCGCCCAGGTGAGAGCCACTGCGGTGGATTCGATGCCGGCGACCAGCAGGGTCATGATCTGCGCGTGGATCTCGGCATCGCCGAGGGCGCCTCCCGCGTCGTCACGCGTCTTGAGCAGCATCGACAGCACGTCGCCGTGAGTCTCGTCGTCCTGCCGGTACAGGCTGATGGTCTTGCTGACCTCTGCCCAGGCGCGGTTACGGGCCCGTTTGTAGCGCAGGTTCGACGGAAGTGGCAGTCGGTTCAGCCAGGGAGGGAGAACGGCCTGCTGGTAGATGCCTCGGAAGATGTCCGGCAGACACTCCTTCACGGTGTCTATCGCGGGTTCCGCGGCTTTGGCGGTGAACAGTGTCCGAGCGATGGTGCCACTGGCGAACGTGTACAGCTGAGTGGCTACGTCAACAGTCTGTCCTTCGCTCCAGCCGGTGGTGAGTGTTTCGATCTGCTCGGTCATGATGGCGGCGTACTCATGCAGGCAGGAGCGTGAGAAAGCCGGCTGCAAGGTGCGCCGCTGTCGCCGGTGGGCGCTGTGGGGGCACGAGGCGAGCCCCTCCCCGAGCGCGTTCCCGATCCGTTCGATGATGGGTCCGCCCTTGTCGTAGACGCGGTCGTGCAGAAGGACCTCCTGCACGAGCTCGGGGCGGCACACCACGACAGCCGTTTGGGGACCTAACCGTATCTGTACCAGGTCACCGTGGGAGCCGAGGGTTTTCAGGAAGTGCAGCGGGTCGCGGAGCAGGGGGACCAGATGCCCGACGATCGGCAGTGCCCCTGGAGCCTGTGTGATGCCTTCATGGTCCATTGCCATGGCGCGTTGGCCCTTCTTGTCGATCCGGGATGTCGGCGAATCAGTGCACCGAGCCGCACTACGCCGATGCATGCTCCTGACTCGGAAGGAGCACCTGCAGGTGAGCGTGTTGCTGATCCGCCTCACCCAAGGTCGAGGGCATTGCGTAACGGGTGGTGTTCCCGTACCACTCCAGACATCCGTTGGTCCACTGCCTCATTCCGGCAGTGACCTGCAGGATCTCCTGGCGGACTCCGGACGGCACACCACGGCTCGTCAAGAAGGGCACGAGTCGCTCTTCCGCTGCCAGGAAATCGGCCACTCGCCTCCGCACCTTCGCAACGGTCGATTCGATGGCTTCCTGCAGCGAAATGCCGACAGCATGCTGGGTCACGATGACAACGTTGTGGAAATCGCCACGCTTGTTGTCGAGGTGCACCGAATGCAGGTCGTTCTGCCAGGCGACCACATCGCTCGCGGCGTCGATGATCTCGCGGAACAGGCCTGTCTCGTATATGCCGTCGGGTACCTCCGTGTCGAGGCTGAGTTCGACAAGGTCGAAGCCGAACTCCATGCCAACGGACAGTCGCCTGGTGTGAGTGAAGCTGTCGATCCCCGGCGGAGTACCGCGGAACCGATTCTCGGATTCCTCGGCGAACCCTTGGAAGAACAGGTCCAGGTGGCGGTTCAACCGCCTGAGCAGCGCGGGTGAGAGCCTCTCAGCGGTACGCACGGAAAGGTCTGTGAGCGCCTGCGTGAAGGGAGTTCGCTCCCTGGCGGGGGCCCGGTCTTCCCCGGTGTCGATGATGTCCATCAGGCGGCGGTGGACCGGTGCCCACGCCTCCGGAGTGTCGTAGACCTTCAGAGTGTGCAAATCGTCCAGGATGAAAGTGAAGAAGAGCCATTCCGCGCAGAGGCATAGATCGCGGAACGAGGCTTCCGGATAGGTCCAGGCGACAAAGCGCCCGTAGCCTGCCTCCAGCCGTTCCCGGCCCCCCTGAGTCTCTGCCAGCCCCAGCCGTTCGCCGAGCGAGCGGACGTACTCCTCGATCTTCTCGGTGTACGGGCTCAGATTCGGGGTGGCGGGTTCCGGATACGTCGGGATCACAGCGTGCACGAGTTCCTCCAGGTCTGCGGCGCCTGAGTGCTTGCGGCTGACGAGCTGTGGTCCTCCCCCTTCCGTGATGGCGCGAACGCGTCGTACCGCCATTGCTGGTACGCCCTTTAATCACATCGCAGTTGGGTCCGCACCGGTAGTGGGCGCCATTGATCGAGTCATGAACGCTTTTGAACGCCCCCTAGACGGTTGTTGGTTCAGAACCCGGTGAACAGTGCCCATGGCGGCTCTCACGAGGTCCACGTCATCAGTAGACGCAGGGCCACCACGCGAGGCAAGCGATCGACAGGGGGCGCATGAGGGCGCAAAAGCGATCGCGCACGCACATCGAACGGTCCGTTCGCCGCACACACCGCTCAACGCGCCGATGCGCCGGAGCTCGTGGCAATGAGCCGGCGCACAGGTGACGAGGGGTGGTGAACAGAAAGGGGGCAAGGCAATGATCGATGCCGGCCGGTGGGCGAACGTGGGGCAGGCTCGATCCGCGAGGAGTCTATTCCTCGTACGTCTGATCGTGAACCTGGTGGCCCGATACCGTCAGCCGGATCGAGCCACCAGGCCCCAAGTAACGAGCGTGCCCGGTACGGGTAGATGTCACGTACCGGGCAGACGTGCGGAGTGCGGTCGGCTCAGTCGCCGCGCCACCAGCGCAGGAGGCGTCGGAAGACGTTCTGTCGGGCAGCTGGTTCGGGCATCGCCGTCGGCGTCGGAGCGGCGGGCTTCGAGGCTGCGGGACGTTCGGTGGCGGCCGACGGCTGCACGTTGCTGACTTCCCAGTCGTTCGGGCGCTGCTGCGGCAACGGGTTGATGGAGGGCCGCTGCATGACGTCCTGTTGGGGCTTCGGCGCGAACTTCGCCGGGAGTTCCACGAGGTGGCGGTTGGAAATGGACTCCCGCCACCTCAACTCATCCTCGTCACAAGCGAGTTCGACGTCCGGGAGTCGGGTCAGCAGCGCGTCGACGCCGACGTCGGCGATGGCTCGGCCGATGTCCTGACCCGGGCACTCGTGGGGGCCGCCGCTGAAGGCCAGGTGTGACCGGTTGCCGTACATGTTGGCGTTGGGCTCGGGACGGACGCGCGGGTCTGCGTTGCCCGGCGCCATGCCCAGGATGAGGCCGTCCCCCTTGCGGATGCGCTGGCCGCCCAACTCGGTGTCCTGCTTGGCGACGTACGGGAGAATGGTGCTGAACGGCGGCTCGTCCCACAGGGACTGCTCGACCGCCTGCGGCACCGTCATCTGACCGCCGTTGAGCTGGGCGCGGAATCCCGGGTCGGTGAGTACCACGCGCAGCACGTTGGCGAGCAGGTTCGCCGTGGCCTCGTACGAGACGATCAGGACGACGCGCAGGTGGTGTCCGACCTCCTCGTCCGTGAGCCCTGCCGGGTGGTTGATCAGGTGGCTGGTGAAGTCGTCCTCGGGCTGCGCCCGGCGGCGCACGGCATGCCGCATCAGGACGTCCATGAGGTACGCGTTGCTGGCGATGGCGGTCTCGGTGCCCTTGAGCATGTCGCGGGCGGCATGCACGATCTGGTCGTTGTACTCGTCCGGCATGCCGAGGATCTCGCACATCACGGCCATCGGCAGGTGCTCGGCGAACTGGCTGACCAGATCGACCCGGCCCTCCTCGCAGAACTTGTTGACGAGGTGCTGGGTGGCGCGGTTGATGTAGCGGCGGATGCCTCGGTGGTCGATGGTCGACATGGCACCGGTGACCGCGCCGCGTAGCCGCAGATGCTCCTCGCCCTCGGCATGGCAGCAGATGGGCTGCCAGGCGACGATCGGCATGAGGGGGTGGTCGGGCTTGACCGTGCCGTCCTGCAGACACGTCCACAGCCGGGTGTCACGGGTGTACCGGGTGGGTGTAGCCACCATCTGCAGGTTCTCGGTATGCCCCAGCACCACCCAGATGGGCACGTCCTCATGCAACAACGCCGGCGCCACACTCCCATGCTCCGCCCGCAGCTCCTCGTACACCGCCCCCAGATCCTCCGCATCGGGCCCGTACAGCCGGCGCAGTCCGCCGGGGCCGGTGCCGTGGGCGGGGCAGCCGGGGGGTGGGGCGGTGGTGGGTTCGTGGGTGGTGGGTGGGAAGAGGGGTTCTCGGCTCACGATGGTCGCTCCGAAGGTTCCGAAGATGAAGTGGATCCGGGTGGTACGAGAGGGATTGGGGTCCTGTTGGCACGACGACAGCGGATCGGGCCCGTTGGCACGAGCGAGGATCGGCCCCGTCGGCACGAAAGTTGATGTCCTCTCCCCCGTCGCTCAGACGTTCGCCCGAGCCGTAGCCAGTGAATGGAGGAAGTGCATCAGGGTCATCAGGACGTCCCGGCTGGAGGCGCGGCGGCGGGCGTCGCACTCGATGATCGGGATCTCCTTGGGCAGGTCGAGTGCGGTGCGCAGGTCGTCGACGGGGTAACGGGGCGCGTCCGGGAAGGAGTTGACGGCGACCACGAAGGGCACACCACGCTCCTCCAGGCGCCCTATGACGTCGAAGCTGACCTCCAGACGACGCGTGTCGATCAGTACGACCGCGCCGAGGGCGCCCTCGAACAGGCCGTTCCACAGGAACCAGAAGCGCTCCTGGCCGGGGGTGCCGAAGAGGTAGAGCACCAGTTGGTCGGTGATGCTGATACGGCCGAAGTCCATGGCCACGGTGGTGGCCGTCTTGGTGTCGGAGCCGTAGTTGTCGTCGACCCCGATCCCGGCCTGCGTCATGGTCTCCTCGGTGGTCAGCGGCCTGATCTCGCTGACCGAGCCGACCATCGTCGTCTTGCCGACTCCGAAGCCGCCCACGATCACGATCTTCACCGCCGCCTGGGCCGTCTGCGGCAGATGATCCTCTGTGCGTGGTCCGGGGATGGTGTCAGAGCCTTTGAAGTCCATGCATCACCGCTTCGAGAAGGGAACGGTCGGGGAGCGTCGCCTGCCGGACGACCGGGGCGCGCGCCTGCACCAGTTCGGCCGCCAGCATCTCGGTGAGCAGCACGGTCACCACACTGAACGGCAGGTTCAGATAGGCAGAGAGCTCGGCCACCGACAGGGGGGCCGTGCAGAGCCGGAGGATCGCCGACTGCTCCGGCGTGGCGGAGGGCGGCGGGTCGGCGCCGGCCACGACTAAGGTGACCAGGTCGAGGTCGGCTCGCTGTCCGTCCGGCCCGGCGACCACGTAGAGCCGCTCCGGGGCCTTCGGATCGCCCTCTTTGGCCTCCTTGGCTTCCTTGCCGGCTTTGACCTCTCCGCCTTCCGCGACGAGAGGTGTCGGGGGTGGTACTTCCTTGGCGAATCGCCGTCGGCGTTGCGGAGGAGTCATACGGTCTGCCCGTTGCGCCGCGGCGGACTGGTGAGATGGGCGCCGATTCTGACGACGAGGTCGCGCATCCGGTTGCTCATCAGCCCGGGTTCGGCGACCACGTCGGAGAGAACCGCGAGGTAGGCGTTGGGGCCCGCGGCCATCAGATAGAAGTAGCCGCCGTTGATCTCGATGAGCACCATCTTCATCCGGCCGTCGCTGTCCGGGATCTCATGGGCCACGGCACCGGCCAGGCTCTGCAGGCCGGCGCAGGCCGCCGCCACGCGGTCGGCCGCGTCCGGATCGCCCCCGTAGCGAGCGATGCGCAGGCCGTCGGCGGAGAGCACCACGATCATCTCGATGCCCGGTACTCCGTCGGCGAGATCCTTGAGCATCCAGTCGAAGTTGGCTCGCTGCTGGATCACTTGTGGTCCCTCTCGTCGTCGGCCTCAACGCGGGCCGGCTCGTTGTTCGGCTGGGGGGTGTCGAACGGGTCGGGCGTGCCCTTCAGGCCGTTCCAGAACGCCTCGACCCAGAGCCCCGGTTCGGGCTCGTCCTGCTTCTCGGGCTCCGGCTCCGGCGCGGGCGTCGCCCAGGCGGGCCGCCCCTCGCGCGCCTCGCGGGCCTCACGGGCTTCCCGGGCCTCCCGCTCGGCGCGTTCGGCGGCGGCCTGTTCGGCGATCCGCACGCTGAGCGGGGTCTTGACCCGACTGCGCCGCTGGGGCAGTCCGCCCGCGGTCCACTCGGTGACGACGGGGACCTCGTCCTCCATGGACACCCCTGCCGGGATGCGCGGGCTGGTGGGGCGGCGTCGCTTGGGGGCTCGCTTGGGACCTTCCGGACCCCCGAACTCGACCTTGGGTGCCGCTGCCGCGCCGACGCCGTGGGCGAGGCCGGGCGCGGGATCGGTGGTCATCATCGCGCGCGGCACGACGAGGACGGCGCGGACGCCGCCGTACGCCGAGGAGCGCAGCGAGATCTGCATGTCGTACGCCTTGCACAGACGGCCGACGACGGCGAGGCCCAGACGCGGGGAGTCGCCGAGCTCCTGGAGGTCGACACCGGCCATGGCCTGCTCCAGCATCCGCTCGGCCTTGGCCCGCGCCTCCTCGCTGAGGCTGACGCCGGCGTCCTCGATCTCGATGGCGATACCGGTCTGCACCTCACTGGCGATGACGTGCACCTTGGTCTGCGGCGGCGAGTAGCGCGTGGCGTTGTCGAGGAGTTCGGCGCAGGCGTGGATGACCGGCTCGACGGAGATGCCGGCGATGTTGACCTTGGCGATGTTGTCGAGCGAGATGCGCCGGTACTCCAGGATGCGGGACATGGCGCCGCGCAGCACGCTGTACAGCGGGACGGGCGCCGGCCACTGGCGTCCGGGCCGGCCACCGCCGAGCACCGAGATGGAGTCGGCGAGGCGGCCGATCAGCGCGGTGCCGTGGTCGATGCGGAGCAGGTCGTCGAAGACCTCGGGGTTGCGCCCGTGGTCCTCCTCCATCTCCCGCAGTTCCTTGTTCTGCTGGTGGACGATCGCCTGGACGCGCCGGGCGATGCTGACGAAGGAGCGCTGGGAGGAGTCCCGCAGGGCTTCCTCGGTGTCGACGATGTCGAGCACCTTCCTCAGCAACCGGAGCTGTCCCTGGGAAAGTTGGCCGTAGCTCGGGTCGATGTCGGCGATTCGGCGAATCACCTCTCCGGGGGAATTTCCGGCGCGCAACCAGTTCAGCGCGGCCGGCGTGATCTCCTCCGCGAGACGGAGCATCTCCTGGTCGTGGCCCGCGATGCGCCGTTCCAGATACGCAGTGTGACGGGCGTTCTCGTCACGCAGGGTGCGCAGGGCGCGGCCGCGTCGTACCGCTTCGGCCGCCGTCGCGATGACCAGGAGCGTCGCTACGGCGCCGCACCAGCCGACGGCCGCACGGGCCGGCTCGGCCACCGCCGCGACGGCGGCTCCGGTCGCCGCGGCCATCAGTATGGCGGGGAACAACAGCACGCGCGCGTACGGAAGTTCACGGCGCCCGGGCGGGGACTGAACACTCACCATGTAGGCCCTCTGAACGAATCGGCTGGGAGTATCACATATGGGGAACAAGCGCACGAATACACCTCAACTCGGTGCGCTGCGGGCGAGCTTAGTCCGACCGGATCATCGCCGTGTCATATTCAGCAAGCACCTGAAAAGGGGCGCGCGAAGCGAGTACTCTCAGCTCCATTTACACGCTGCGCCCTCACTCGCACACACTGCGTCACGAAGAATGGGTGTACGAAACTCACTCGCTGTGACGGGTGAAGACCGCCTTCAGGCAGTAACTTCTACGGCGCCTCAGACGCCCGCGATACGCAGGGCGGCGTCCGCCGTGGCCTCCGCAAACACCGACACGGAACGCTCGGGGTCGGATCGGTGCACGAGGATCACGCCCTCGATCAACCCGAAGAGCAGATCCGTCCGCAGCTCCAGCTCGCTCTTGGCGAGCCCTCCGCCCGCCGCAGTGGCGGCCAGCAACTGCCGGTAGGCGTCCTTGAGTTCGGCGCGCACGGCATGGAACCCGGCGAACCGGTCGGCCCGCACCTCGGGCAGCAGGTACAGCCCGCCGAGGTTGTGCGAGCCGCCGCACAGCAATTCCACGTCCGTCCGGCACAGCTCCCACAGCCGCTCCTCGGCCGGGCTCGCGTCGTCGGCGAGCAGCTCGCGCGCGTACGCGAGCGAGGGCGTGACCGTGGACTCCAGGAGATCGGCGAGGAGTTCCTCCTTGCCGGAGACGTAGTGGTACATGGACGCCTGGCGCATGCCCGCACGCTCGGCGACCGCCCGTGTGGTGGTGGCCGCGTAGCCGCGGGTGGTGAACAACTCGGCGGCCGCCGCGAGGAGTTCGTCGCGCGGCGAGAGCCCGCTGTCCGGCCGCTGCGCGGCCCTCGGCCGGCCGACCCGGCGCCCACCTGTCGTCCCCATGCGTTCGATCCTCGCACACCGCCCCGCACGTCGATCTCCGGACGATCCCGCCGAGAGCTCAGCAACCGACACGGCGAAGACTCGGCAACCGGCACAGCGAGCGCCCGGCACCCGGCATGGCAAGGGCTCAGCGACCAACCGGCGAGAACTCGGCAACCGACACGGCGAGCGCCCGGGACCCGGCACGGCAAAAGCTCAGCAACCGGCACGGCGAGCGCTCGGCAGCCGCCACAGCAAGGGCCAGCAACCAACCCGCCGAGAGCCCGGGACCCGGCACAGCAAGGGCTCAGCAACCGACCCGCCGAGAGCCCGGCACCCGCCACGGTGAGGGCTCGGTAACCGACCGGCAACGCGTGGGCAATGCCGCCGACCCGCCCGGCTCCTAATTTCTGTCGAGCGACAGAAATACGGCGCTGGGAGCGAACAGCCAACCCGGCACCTGAATCGACGAATCGACCCCGCAGCCGGAGGTCCGCGATGGCGACAGCGACCACATACGGAGCCCGAGACCACGCCCGCGCCCAGGAGGGCGCCCGTGCGGAGGCGATGCCGGTCGTCCCGGCCGCCGACTGGCCGGCCCCACCCTGCGAGGCGGGCCATCTGGTCTGGGCGGAGACGGTCGCGGGCGGCAACTACACCCACCGCGTTCTGGCCCGCGGCACCGAGCTGCGCCTGACCGACCTGCGCGGCGACGCCTGCGCCCATCTGGTCCTCTTCGTGGCAGACCGGCCCTGGGAACGCCTGAACGTGGCCGACACGGTCAAGGTCCAGTGGAACGCCTACCTGTCCGAGGGCCGGCTGCTCCTGTCCGACCAGGGCCGCGTTCTGGCGTCGGTGACCGCCGACACCTCCGGACGCCATGACACGCTGTGCGGGACCTCCACCCTCGTCCGCAACACCGAGCGCTACGGCGACGGCACCCCCCAGTCCCCGTCCCCCGCGGGCCGCGAGCTGTTCAAGCTGGCCGCGGCGAAGAACGGCCTGGAGCCCCGCGACCTGCCCCCGTCCCTCTCCTTCTTCCAGGGCGTCGAGGTCCGCGACGACGGCTCCCTGGACTTCACCGGTTCGGCCGGCCCCGGCGCGAGCGTCACGCTCCGCGCCGAGCAGGACCTGACGGTGCTGATCGCCAACGTCCCGCACCCGGCCGACCCGCGCCCCGACTACACCAGCACCCCCCTGGAGGTCCTGGCCTGGCGCGCGGCACCGACACCACCCGGCGACCCGCTCTGGGAGGCCACTCCCGAGGGCCGCCGCGCGTTCCTCAACACCGCCGAATTCCTTGCCGCGAGGGGGCTCGCATGAGCACGAACACACCGCTGCCCGGGCGTACCACCGTCGTCGCGGCCCGCGCCGCCTGGTCGTCCGTGATCCGCGAGGGCGAGACCCTCACCATCGCCGACCTGCACGGCAACCAGGCGGTCGACTTCCTCGTCTACGACGCCCACGACACATCGGTCCGCTACAGCGCGCCCGACACCATCCACGCGCAGGGCAACATCTTCCTGACCACGGGCAGTGTGCTGCTCTCCAACGAGCACACCCCCCTCATGACCGTCGTCGACGACCAGGTCGGCCGCCACGACACGGTCGGCGGCGCCTGCTCCAAGGAGTCCAACACCCTCCGCTACGGTCACCACACCTGGTCCCAGCACGCCTGCGTGGACAACTTCCTCGCCGAGGGCTCCCGCCACGGCCTGGGCAAGCGCGACCTGGTCTCCAACATCAACTGGTACATGAACGTACCGGTCGAGAAGGACGGCACCCTCGGCATCGTCGACGGCATCTCGGCCCCGGGACTCGAAGTGACCCTGCGCGCCGAACGCGACGTACTGGTCCTGGTCTCCAACTGCCCCCAGATCAACAACCCCTGCAACGGCTTCGACCCGACCGCGGTGAAGATGACGATCGGGGCGGCCGGATGAGCTTCGACACCCTCCTGGTCGCCAACCGGGGTGAGATAGCGGTACGGATCATCCGCACCGCCCGCGAACTGGGCCTGCGCACCGTCGCCGTCCACTCGGACCCCGACCGCTCCGCCCCCCACGTCCGGCTCGCCGACGAAGCGGTCCGGCTCGGCCCGGCGCCCGCGAAGGAGTCGTACCTCGACGCCGACCTGGTCCTGAAGGCGGCCAAGGACACCGGCGCGGGGGCGATCCACCCCGGCTACGGCTTCCTCTCCGAGGACGCGCTGTTCGCGCGCCGCTGCGAGGAGGCCGGCATCGTCTTCGTGGGCCCGACGCCGGACCAGCTCGAACTCTTCGGCGCCAAGCACACGGCCCGCGCGGCGGCCGAGGCGGCAGGAGTGCCGCTGGCCCCGGGGACCGGACTGCTGGGATCGCTGGACGAGGCGCTCGCGCGGGCCGAGCTGATCGGCTATCCCGTCATGCTCAAGGCGACCGGCGGAGGCGGTGGCATCGGTATGTCGGCATGTCGATCGGCCGACGAACTGACCGACGCCTGGGACCGCGTCCAACGCGTCGCCGCCGCCTCCTTCTCCTCCGCCGGAGTCTTCCTGGAACGCCTGGTGGAGCACGCCCGCCATGTCGAGGTACAGGTCTTCGGCGACGGCGAGGGCAGGGTCGTCACCTTCGGCGACCGCGACTGCTCCCTGCAGCGCCGCAACCAGAAGGTCCTGGAGGAGGCCCCGGCACCCGGCCTGCCCGACCGCATCAGGAACCAACTCGCCACATCCGCCCGCGACTTGTGCGCCTCGGTCGGCTACCGCTCGGCCGGAACCGTCGAGTTCGTCTACGACGCCGCCCGCGAGGAGGCCTACTTCCTGGAGGTCAACACCCGCCTCCAGGTGGAACATCCGGTCACCGAGGAGATCTACGGCGTCGATCTGGTCGCCTGGATGCTGCGTCTGGCCCGGGGTGAGCGCGACGTGGTGACCGACCCCGGCGCCCCGCGCGGCCACGCCGTGGAGGCCCGCCTCTACGCGGAGGACCCCTCACGCGAACACCGGCCCAGCGTGGGCCTGTTGACCAGGGTCGAGTTCCCGCCCGGCGTCCGCGTGGACGGCTGGGTAGAGACGGGCACCGAGGTCACCACCTCCTACGACCCCATGCTCGCCAAGGTCATCGCCTACGGCCCCGACCGCGCCCACGCCCTGCGCCGCCTGGACGAGGCGCTGTCCCGCACCCGGGTGGACGGCATCGAGACCAACCTGGGCCTGGTCCGCGCGGCCCTCGACGACGAGGCGTTCCGGGCCGCCGCCCACTCCACCGCGACGCTCGCCGCGGTGACCGACCCCACCCCGCGTGTCGAGGTCGTGTCCGGCGGCACCCTGACCACCGTGCAGGACTGGCCGGGCCGCACCGGCTACTGGCAGGTCGGCGTACCCCCCTGCGGCCCGATGGACGACCGCTCCTTCCGTCTCGGCAACCGCGCGCTGGGCAACCGTGAGGGCGCCCCGGGTCTCGAATGCACGCTCCAGGGACCGACGTTGAGGTTCACGCATCCGACGACGGTCTGTGTGACGGGCGCACCGGCACCGGTGAGCGTCGACGGCACACCGGTCCCCCAGTGGGAGCCGGTGACCGTGCCCGCGGGCGCCGTACTGGAGATCGGCGCGCCCACCGAACACGGCCTGCGGACCTATGTGCTGTTCGCCGGCGGACTGGACGTCCCGCCCTTCCTGGGCAGCGCGAGCACCTTCACGCTCGGCCGTTTCGGCGGCCACGGCGGCCGGGCCCTGCGCACCGGCGACGTCCTGCACGGCGGTACGGTCGCCGCCGGCTCCCCGGTGCCCGCCGAGGACCGCCCGCCGTTCGGTGCCGTCTGGCACCTCGGCGCCGCCGAAGGCCCGCACGCGGCACCGGAGTTCTTCACCGAACAGGACGTCCACGACTTCTACGCCGCCGACTGGAAGGTCCACTTCAACTCGGCGCGCACCGGTGTCCGCCTCGTCGGCCCCAAGCCCCGCTGGGCCCGCACCGACGGCGGCGAGGCGGGCCTGCACCCGTCCAACATCCACGACACCCCGTACTCCGTCGGCGCCGTCGACTACACCGGCGACATGCCGGTCCTGCTGGGCCCGGACGGCCCGTCGCTGGGCGGCTTCGTCTGTCCGGCGACGGTGCTCAGCACCGAGCGCTGGAAGCTGGGCCAGCTGCGCCCGGGCGACACCGTGAAGTTCGCCCCGGTCCGGACCGACGGCGCGCCCCGTCCCGCGATCGTCGACGGCGGCATCCTGGCCCGCGACGGCGATGTGACGTACCGCCGCAGCGGCGACGACAACCTGCTGGTCGAGTTCGGTCCCATGCAGCTGGACCTGGCCCTGCGCATGCGGGTGCACGCCCTGATGGAAGCGGTCGCGGCGGACGCCCCCGACGGCGTCAAAGACCTCACCCCCGGCATCCGCTCCCTGCAGATCCAGACGGACCCCGCCCGCCTCCCCCTGGACGAACTCCTCGCCACGGTGAGGGAGATGGCGGCCGCGCTGCCTCCCACCCACGAGCTGGTCGTGCCCTCCCGCACGGTCCATCTCCCGCTCTCCTGGGACGACCCGGCGACCCGGGAGGCGACGGCCCGCTACATGGCGGGCGTCCGCGACGACGCCCCCTGGTGCCCCTGGAACATCGAGTTCATCCGCAGGGTCAACGGCCTCGCCACCGTCGACGACGTGCATCGCACGGTCTTCGACGCCGAATACCTCGTACTGGGCCTGGGAGACGTCTACCTGGGCGCCCCCGTGGCCACCCCGCTCGACCCCCGCCATCGTCTCGTCACCACCAAGTACAACCCGGCCCGCACCTGGACGGCCGAGAACTCGGTGGGCATCGGCGGCGCCTATCTGTGCGTCTACGGCATGGAGGGCCCGGGCGGCTACCAGTTCGTGGGCCGCACCACCCAGGTCTGGTCCCCCTGGCAGCAGCGCGGCGCCTTCCAGCCGGGCTCCCCCTGGCTGCTCCGCTTCTTCGACCGCATCAAGTGGTATCCCGTGGACGCGGACGAACTCCTCTCCCTCCGGGCCGACATCACCTCCGGCCGCTTCGTCCCGCGCATCGAGGAGGGCACGTTCTCGCTGGCCGGCTACCAGACCTTCCTCACCGAACAGGCTGACTCCATAGCCGAGTTCAGGTCCCGCCAGCAGGCCGCCTTCTCGGCGGAGCGGGACGCCTGGGAAGCGGCGGGCGAGTTCGCCCGGGCGGAAGCGGCCTCGGCACCGCCGGCGCCCCCCGCCGATGTGAGCGTCCCGGCGGGCGGCCGCCTGGTGGAGGCCGAATTCGCCGCCTCCGTATGGCAGTTGAACGTGGAACCCGGCGACTCGGTCTCGGCGGGCCAGCCCCTGCTCGCCCTGGAGGCGATGAAGATGGAGTCCAGGGTGCACGCGCCGATGGACGGCGTGGTGACGGAGATCCTGGCCAGACCGGGCGACCAGGTGGAGGCGGGAACGGCACTGCTGGTCCTCGCCCCGGCGACGAACTGAAAGAGGAACACCCCATGTCCGCTCTCACCCGTGTCCACGCCGCCTACGCCCGTATCGAGGCGGTGGACCGCCCCGAGATCTGGATCGACCTGCGCCCTCGGCCCGAGGTCGAGGCAGAGGCACGAGCGATCGACGAGCGGGTCGCCGCCGGCGAGCGACTGCCCCTCGCCGGACGCCTGTTCGCCGCGAAGGGCAACATAGACGTGGCCGGCCTGCCCACCACGGCGGGCTGCCCGTCGTACGCCTACGAGCCCGAGGCGGACGCACCGGTGGTGGCCCGCCTCCGGGCCGCGGGCGCGACAGTCCTGGGCACCACCAACCTCGACCAGTTCGCCACGGGCCTGGTCGGCACCCGCTCCCCGTACGGGGCGGTCCGGGGCGCCCACGACCCGACCCGGATCAGCGGCGGCTCCAGCTCCGGCTCGGCGGTCGCCGTGGCCCTCGGCCTCGTCGACTTCGCCCTGGGCACGGACACGGCGGGCTCGGGCCGGGTCCCGGCCGCCTTCAACGGCATCGTGGGCCTCAAACCCACCCGGGGCCTGGTCCCCACGACCGGCGTGGTCCCGGCCTGCGCCTCCCTGGACTGTGTCACCGTCTTCGCCCGCACCCTCCCCGAGGCCGAACAGGCCCTCGCCCATATGACGGCCCCACCGGCCCGCGCCCTCCCGCCCCTGCCTCAACGCGCCCCGGGCCCCTGGCGGATAGCCGTCCCCCGCCCAGGTCAGCTGGGTGAGCTCGACGAAGGCTGGGCGGAGGCGTACGAGGCCGCGGTGGACCGGCTGCGCCGGGCGGGCGCCGACATCCACACCCTGGACCTGACCCCCTTCACCGAGGCCGCGGCGATGCTCTACGAGGGAGCCTTCGTCGCCGAGCGCTACACGGCGGTCGGTGCCTTTGTCGACAAGGCGATCACCGACGGCGCCGAGGGCCTGGACCCCACCGTCGCGGGCATCATCACCCGGGCCCGTGACATCCCCGCCCACCAGCTCTACGCCGACACCGACCGCCTGGCGGCCCTGCGCGCCCACGCCCTGGCCGAACTGTCGGACGCGGACGCCCTGCTGCTCCCCACGGCCCCCGGCCACCCCACCCTCGCCGATGTGGCGGCCGACCCCCTGGGCGCCAACGCCCGCCTGGGCCGCTTCACCAACTCCACCAACCTCTTCGACCTGGCGGCGGTGGCCGTACCGGGGGGCGAGGTGAACGCGCTCCCCTTCGGCGTGATGCTGATCGGCCCCGCCTTCACGGACGAGCGTCTCGCGAGGATCGCGGCCCTGCTCCAGCCGGAGACCCGGCTGGCGGTGGTGGGCGCGCATCTGACCGGCCAGCCGCTGAATCCACAGCTGCTGGCCCTGGGCGCCCGACTCGACCGAACGACCACGACGGCCCCGCTCTACCGCCTGCACGCGTTGCGCACGGACCCGCCGAAGCCCGGCCTCGTCCACGTGGGAGAAGGCGGCGCAGAGATAGAGGCAGAGGTGTGGCGTCTGCCGGCCGAAGGGCTGGGCCGCTTCCTCACGGCGCTCCCCCGCCCCATGGCCCTGGGCAGCGTCGAACTGGCGGACGGCACCAGCGTCCCTGGCTTCCTGTGCGAACCGAGCGCACTGACGAACGCCGAGGACATCACGTCGTACGGCAGTTGGCGCACCTACGTGAACGAACGCTAGCGGCAAGCCCTTTCGACGGGCGCAAGCCCTCTCGGCGGGCGCAAGCCCTCTCGGCGGGCGCAAGCCCTCTCGGCGGGCGCAAGCCCTCTCGGCGGGCGCAAGGCCTGGTCGGCGGGCGCGGGGGACCGCGCGGAACCGCAGCTCACCCGCGCCCGCCCGGCAGACCCTCACCCCACCGACGAGTAGGCGACAACCCCCCGCAGCAACAGATCGACAGCCTTGCGCGCGGCCTTGGCCACGGTCGGGCCCTCGGCGGAGACCGGCGCCGCCGCCGAGATCTGCCCCAGCACATCGATCACCTGCTTGCACCACCGCACGAAGTCCCCCGCGGGCATCTCCGCCTCCCGGAGCACCTCGTCGAGCCCCTTCCCGGAGGCCCACATGTAGGCGGCCCAGGCGAAGCCCAGATCCGGCTCCCGCTGTCCCACACCTTCGCTCTGGGTGATCCGGAAGTCCTCCTCCAGGGCATCCAGCCGACCCCAGATCCGCACCATCTCCCCGAGCGCGGCCTTGGCCTTCCCGGACGGCAGCTTCGGCGCCATCGCGTCGTCGCCCACCCGCGCCTCGTACACCAACGCCGAGACACAGGCGGCGAGTTCGGCCGGTGCGAGCCCTTCCCACACCCCGGCCCGCAGACACTCACTCGCCAGCAGGTCCAGCTCTCCGTACAGCCGGGCCAGACGCTTGCCGTGCTCGGTGACCTCGTCGCCGCGCAGATAGTCCAGCTCGGTCAGCAGCGCCACGATCCGGTCGAAGGTCCGCGCGATCGTGTTGGTGCGCCCCTCGATCCGCCGCTCCAGCTGCGAGGTGTCCCGCAGCAGCCGGTGATACCGCTCGGCCCACCGGGCGTGGTCCTCACGGTCGCTGCACCCATGGCAGGGGTGCGCCCGCAGCGCGGTCCGCAGCCGGGCGATCTCGCGGTCGTCGGCCGCCTGCGACCGCTGCTTCCGCGCCCGCTCCGGCGGGATGTGCCCGGCCTTGGTCCGCAGCGCCGAGGCCAGGTCCCGGCGCGACTGCGGGGAGCGCGGGTTGAAGGACTTGGGGATCCGCATCCGCTCCAGGGCCTCGACCGGCACCGGGAAGTCCATCGAGGCCAGCCGCTTGACCTGCCGTTCGGCCGTCAGCACCAGCGGGCGGGGCCCGTCGTGATGCTCGAAGCCACGATGTCCGTTGGACCGCCCGGCGGGCAGTCCGGGGTCCAGCACCAGTGCGAGACCGGCGTACTTGCCCGTGGGCACATGGATGACGTCGCCCGGCTTCAGCTTCTCCAGCGCCACCGCGGCCTCGGCCCGCCGCTGCGCCGCCCCCTGCCGGGCCAGCTCGGTCTCCCGGTCCTTCAGATCCCGCCGCAGCTGCGCGTACTCGTCGAAGTCGCCCAAGTGGCAGGTCATGGAGGCCTTGTAGCCTTCGAGCCCCTCCTCGTTGCGCTGTACCTGCCGGGAGATGCCGACCACCGACTTATCGGCCTGGAACTGCGCGAACGACGTCTCCAGCAGCTCCCGCGACCGATGCCGCCCGAACTGCTCCACCAGGTTGACCGCCATGTTGTACGACGGCTTGAAGCTGGAGCGCAGCGGATAGGTGCGGGTGCCCGCGAGCCCCGCCAGATGATCGGGACTCATCCCGCGCTGCCAGAGCACGACGGCGTGGCCCTCGACGTCGATCCCGCGCCGCCCCGCACGTCCGGTCAACTGCGTGTACTCGCCCGGGGTGATGTCCGCGTGCTGCTCGCCGTTCCACTTGACGAGCTTCTCCAACACCACCGAACGGGCGGGCATGTTGATCCCCAGCGCCAGCGTCTCGGTCGCGAACACGGCCTTCACCAGGCCCCGTACGAACAGCTCCTCCACGACCTCCTTGAAGGTCGGCAGCATGCCCGCGTGGTGGGCCGCGATGCCCCGCTCGAGCCCTTCGAGCCACTCGTAGTAGCCGAGGACATGCAGGTCCTCGGTCGGGATCGAGGCGGTGCGCTCCTCGACCAGGGCACGGACCTGTTCCCGCGACTCGTCGTCGTTCAGTCTCAGCCCCGCGTACAGGCACTGCTGGACGGCGGCCTCGCAGGCGGCCCGGCTGAAGATGAAGGTGATGGCCGGCAGCAGGCCCTCGGCGTCGAGCCGCTCGATGACCTCGGGCCGCCCGGGCGTCCACACCCGGGACCGCTGCCTGCGCTCGCGCTCCCGGTCGGCCTCCCGCATGGCCCGGCCCCGCCGCCGGTCCTGGTAGGAGGGCCGGCTGGCCTCCATCCGCGCCAGACGCGTCAGATCCGGGTTGACGGCCTTCTTGCTGCCCTCGCCCTCCTCGAAGAGGTCGTACATCCGCCGCCCGGCGAGCACATGCTGGAACAGCGGCACGGGCCGGTGCTCGGAGACGATCACCTGGGTGTCACCGCGGACGGTGTCGAGCCAGTCGCCGAACTCCTCGGCGTTCGACACGGTCGCGGAGAGCGAGACCAGCGTGACCGACTCGGGAAGGTGGATGATCACCTCTTCCCATACGGCACCCCGGAACCGGTCGGAGAGGTAGTGCACCTCGTCCATGACCACGTACCCGAGTCCGAGGAGGGTCTGCGAGCCGGCGTACAGCATGTTCCGCAGCACCTCGGTGGTCATCACGACCACCGGCGCCTCGGAGTTGACACTGTTGTCGCCGGTGAGCAGGCCCACCTTGTCCGCGCCGTAACGGCGGCACAGATCGGCGTACTTCTGGTTCGACAGCGCCTTGATGGGCGTCGTGTAGAAGCACTTCTTGCCCTGCTGCAGGGCGAGGTGGACGGCGAACTCGCCCACGATCGTCTTGCCGGAGCCGGTGGGTGCCGCGACCAGCACTCCCTTGCCCGCTTCGAGTGCCTGGCAGGCCTCGATCTGGAAGGGGTCGAGGCCGAAGTCGTACATCTCGCGGAAGGAGGCGAGCGCGGTGGCCTGCTCGGCGGCGCGCTGACGGGCAGCCGCATACCGCTCGGCCGGAGAGAGGTCCTCTGTCATCGTGCTTTCGAGCGTACCGGGCCCCACTGACAACAGGACGATCATTATCCGGAAGACGGGCTCTCAAACACCGAGAGGTGCCCACGTCACGGGGGACATGGGCACCTCTCGCCGTCTGTCGCGGCGGGGTCCGGCGCGCTGGGGTCTCAGGTCACGTCGTCATAGCCGTTGACCCGGTCCGTGCTCGCCTGCTCGGGCAGCGCCCGGCTCGCGGAGACGGTCTCGACCTCGCCGATGTCCTCGGGGGTCAGGTCCAGGTCGGAGGCCTCGTCGTCGGCGGGGCCCTCCTCCTCGCGGCGGCGCCTGCGCTTGTCGTTGGTCAGCGAGAACGCGACCGCGCCGAAGTACAGGACCCAGATCGGTCCGGCGAGGGCCAGCATCGAGATGGGGTCGGTGCTGGGCGTGGCGACCGCCGCGAACACCGTGATGCCCATGATCATGCCGCGCCACCAGCCGAGCATCCGCTTGCCGGTGAGCACCCTGGTGAGGTTCAGCATGACCAGCAGCAGGGGCAGCTCGAAGGAGAGACCGAAGACGATCACCATGCGGGTGACCAGCTGCAGCAGGTCGTCCAGCGGCAGCAGGTTGTCCACGCCGTGCGGGGTGAAGTCGATCAGCACCTTGGCGGTGGTCGGCAGCACCTTGTACGCGAAGAAACCACCGCCCAGGAACAGCGGGACGCCGGTGAAGACGAAGCCGTAGGCGTACTTCTTCTCGTTGCGGTGCAGACCGGGGGCGACGAAGGCCCACAGCTGGTACAGCCAGATCGGTGAGGCGAACACGACACCGGCCATCAGGGAGACCTGAAGGGCCAGCGTGAAGGGCGCGAGCAGACCGTTGATGGTGATCCGGGCGCACTGCTGGCCGGTGTCGCTGGACTTGGCGGCGCTCGCCAGCTCCTCGAAGGACTTCCCGCAGCCGACCGAGTCGAGGATCGGCTTGGTGAGGAAGTTGATGATGTCGTTGTAGAAGAAGGCGGCGACGATCGTCACGATGACGATGGCCAGCATCGCTTTCGCGAGCCGGTTGCGGAGCTCACGAAGGTGATCCGCAAGGGGCATCCGCCCCTCGGGATCCTTCTCCTGCTTGCGGGCAGACTTGGGCAACCCACGTCCTCATCTCATGCGGCAGGCCGGACGGGTCCGGCCCTGCGTCAGGCCTTGGTGGTGTCCGTCGGCTCGGTGACCGGGCGCGAGCTGGTCACGTCGCCGGGAGAGGCCTGGATGGTGCGCTGGGCGGGGGTCTGCTCACCGGTGTTCGGCGGGCCGGCCGGGGTGGCCGTGCTGCTGCCCTCTTCCTTCATCGCCTTGGCCTCGCTCTTGAGGATGCGAGCGGACTTGCCGAGCGAGCGCGCCATGTCGGGAAGCTTCTTCGCGCCGAACAGCAGGATGACGACGACGAGGATGAGAATGATCTCGGGGGCGCCGAGCCTTCCGAACATAAGTCTTTACCTTCTCACCGAGGCGGCTGGGGGTGGGATGCTGTCCGACCGGTCGGACACCTGTCCGATCGATCGTGTTGTCAGCGATCGTAACGCTCAGGGGTAAACGTGAGGCAATCCCCGTGCGTACTCCCGGTCCGCGGTCCGGGCCTCGTTCTCCGGGCCGCGACCAGCAGCGTACCTGCCCCCGTGGTCCGGGTGACAGGCCGAAGTGACCCAAAACGCCTGCGTCCCAGGACTCACACGTCTCGCACAGCGGCGGTCACAGTGAGTCGACGGAGCGGGCGGTACTCACGGCCGCGCGCTCCAGGTCCTCGGCGGCCCTGTTGATACGGCGCGCCGAGTCGCTGACCTGCCTGCCGAGGCGCTGCGCCTCCAGGAACACCCGCACGGCGAGCACCCCGAGAACGGCGAGGCCCAGAAAACCCACAGCTACCGCGAACATCGGCCAGAACATGACGCCGAGCCTAGACCCTCCGCGTGGCCGCTAGGGCGTGTTGCGAGAGTCCCGTCGTCCGCCCGGAGGGCAGGCCGGGCGGCGGGACTTTCGCAACACGCCCTAGGTCGCCGAGTGCAGCCGCAGGGTGCGCACCCCGCCGCCGGTGAGCAGCTCGACGATCCGCTCCCCGGCCGGCTTGCGGACGAGGACCCCGCAGTCGGGGCAGGTGAAGGAGTAGAAGGTGCTCTTGCTGGTGGCGCCGATGGCCAGCCGCAGGGCGGCGGCGGTGAGCTCGAAGCTGCTGCGGCAGTCCGGGCAGCCGGCCTTGAACACCACCGGGGCCACGCTTCTCATCCCGGCGAAGGCGGCCGCCACGGAGATCCCCTGCACACCAGACACCGACGACTCGCTCAAAGCTCCTGCTCCTGCCTGTCGTGAACCGCGTGCACCTCGACCCCGTCATAGGCCGCGAGCGCCTCGCGGGCCGCCTGGCGGGCGCTGTCGGCGAGATCGGACGGCGAGACGATACGGCCGTCGCGTCCGAGCCGCAGCGCCAGACGGCGCAGTGAGGCCGGGTCGGGGGTGCGCAGGGTAATACGCAGTCCGCCGTCCGGTAGCTCATCCGCGCTGTCGTGCGGGTAGTACTCGGCGACCCAGCGGCCACCGGGACCGACCTCGACGACGACCTCCGGATCCTCGGCGGCGGGCTGCACCAGCGCCTGGGACAGGTCCCTGAGCTCGATCTCGGGCGGCGCGGAGGGCTCGTCCAGGATCTTGATCTCGGCGACCCGGTCGAGCCGGAAGGTGCGGCGCGCCTCGGAGCGGCGGCACCAGGCCTCGACATAGGTGTGTCCGACGCTGACCAGGCGGATGGGGTCGATCTCGCGCTCGGTGACCTCGTCACGGGCCGGCGAGTAGTAGCGGATCCACAGCCGGCGCCGCTCGGAGATGGCCCGGTCGACGTCGGCGAAGACGCCTCCCTCGGCCTCGAAGGTGACCGACAGCCGCGCGCTGGCCCCGGCCGCCTCGCCCGCCGCCGTCTCCACCTTGGCGGTGGCGCGCAGCAGCGCCTGCCGGTCGCCCTCGCGCAGCCCGGGCAGGGTGGCGACCGCGCGCGCGGCCACCAGCAGCGCGGTCGCCTCGTCGGCGGCCAGCCGCAGCGGTTCGGCGGTCTCCTCGCCGAGCGCGGCGGGGTTGTGCCACCAGATGCGCTCGCCGTCGGTGTCGATGTCCAGCAGATCACCGCCCCGGAAACTCGTGCCGCACATGGGCAGCACATCGAGGTCGGAGACCAGCTCGTCCTCGGTGATGCCGAAGGCGCGCGCGACGTCCTCGACCCGCGCCCCGGGGCGCTCCTTCAGATACGTCACCAGGCTGAGCATCCGCCGGGTCTGGTCGATGGCGTTGACGGGCCTGACCGGTTTGCCTGCCACTGTCCTGCTCCGCTCCCCCTCAGTCCTTGGCCACGGCACGCAGCCGGTCCACCACGTCCGCACGCAGCTCGGCCGGCTCCAGGACCACCACGTCCGGCCCGAACTCCACCAGCCAGGCGTCCAGCCCGTGCCCGTACGGAATCTCCAACTCGTCCCAGCCGTCCCCGAGTTCCCGCACCGCCGTGGCCTTCGCCCGAAGGGGGTACCCCGCCCCGGAACGCAGCCGGATCAGCGCGGAGCGGTCGGCGGTCTCCCCCGCCCAGCCCGCGACGGTCTCGCGCACGGTGACCACATCGGGGACCGGAGCGGTGAACTGCCCGCTGCGGCTGCGCACCTTGCCGGTGATCCGCGACAGCCGGAACACCCGCTCGGCGCCCCGGTCGCGGTCCCAGCCCGCCAGGTACCAGTGCCCGCGCCAGCACTCCAGCGCCCATGGCTCGACATGCCGGGGCTCGGGGTGCGCGGCGGTGGCCTTGCGGTAGTCGAAGACGACCGGGCGGCGGTCGCGGCAGGCGAGCATCAGCGGCTCGAACGCCACCTCGTGGACGGGGATACGGGGCTCCAGGGCGCCGTGGGCCTCGTACGGGTCGACGTCCTCGGGCAGCCCGGCGGCACGCAGCTTCTGAAGGGCGCCGCTGGCCGCGCCGGCCAGCCGGGCCTGCTGCCACACCTTGGCGGCGAGGCCCAGGGCGGCGGCTTCCTCGGCGTCGAGGGTGATGGGCGGAAGGCGGTTGCTGTCGCGGCGGGCGAGATAGCCCATCTCGCCGTCCAGGTTCTCGACCGTCTCGATGACCAGCCCGAGTTCGCGCAGATCGTCCTTGTCGCGCTCGAACATACGGCTGAAGCTGTCATCCGAGTTCGCTTCCAGATAGGCCTCGATGGACTCGCGGAGCTCACGCTTGCTCAGCGGCCTTCGCGTCCCGAGCAGACACAGCGCCAGGTTCATCAGCCGCTCGGCCTTGGCAATGGCCATCGACGCCCTTCGCCTCCCTATGTGCTTACGAACGATGACCGTACCGCCCCGCGGTGGCCCGGCAAAAGCCGAGGGCCCATGCCCGAGCAGGCATGGGCCCCGGATGATCGGGTCCGGTCGGATCAGGTGATCAGACGGCGATCAGGTCGACCACGAAGATCAGGGTCTCGCCCGGCTTGATCGCCGGGGTCGGGCTCTGGTTGCCGTAGGCGAGGTGCGCGGGGATGGTCAGCTGGCGGCGGCCGCCGACCTTCATGCCCTGCACGCCCTGGTCCCAGCCCTTGATGACCCGGCCGCCACCGAGCGGGAAGCGGAACGGGGTACCGCGGTTCCAGCTGGCGTCGAACTCCTCGCCGGTGCTGAAGGCCACGCCCACGTAGTGGACGGTGACGGTCTGGCCCGCCTGCGCAACAGCGCCGTCGCCCTCCCAGATGTCCTTGATCTCGAGGTCCTTCGGGGCTTCGCCCTCGGGGAAGTCGATCTCGGGCTTCTCGATGCTCACGTCTCTAGCTCCTGCTTGTCTGCGGAAAGGCAACACCGACAGTCTTACACCCCGAGGGCGCTACATCTTCGCCAGGATGTCGACCGAGAAGACCAGCACGGAGTCCTTCTTGATGCCGCTGCCGGCCGGCGGGTTGTCGCCGTAGCCCAGCTTCGGCGGGATCACGATCAGGACGCGGCTGCCGACCTTCTTGCCGGTCAGGCCGTCGGCCCAGCCCTTGACGACCTGCTGCAGCGAGAACGACGTCAGGGCCTTGCGGCTGTACGTCGAGTCGAACTCCTTGCCGCCGTCCCACAGCACGCCCTTGTACTGCACGAGCACGGTGTCCTTCGCGGCGACCACGTCGCCGTCGCCCTCGATGACGTACTCCGCCACCAGCTTGGTCGGCGCGGTGGCCTTGGGGACGTCGATGGACGGCGCCTTGCCGTCGGTGTTGGTGCCGACCTTGGGAAGGTTCGCGTCGCTCTGCGCGGCGTTCGTGCCCTTCGCGGAGCTCGTCGCGTTGAACGTGCCCTGGATGTCGGCCACGAACACCAGCGTGTCGGTGCCCTTGATACCCGCCTGCGCGTTGCCCTCCGTGCCGTAGCCCCAGGTGGGCGGGATGGAGAACTCCACGCGGCTGCCGACCTTCTTGCCCGCCAGCGCATAGCGCCAGCCGTCGATGATGCTGCCCTGGGCGAGCTGGATCAGCAGCGGCGTCTTGCGGTCGTAGGAGTTGTCGAAGACCTTCGCCGTGTCCCAGACCTGGCCGAGGTAGTGAGCCTGGATGTAGTCGTTCTCCGCCACCGTCCGGCCGCTGCCCGCGATCACCGTCTTCACCGCGAGGTTCTTCGACGGATCGCCGCTGCCCTTGGCGACGGTGGGCTTCTCGCCGAACCGGGTACCCGCGGTGATCGCCGGCAGCGGACCGTCGACGATCTTCGGCGGTGGCGCGGCGGAGGTGGCCTGGGCGGAGGGCGACGCGCTGTCGCTGGCCTTGGCCGAGTCGGACTTCTTGTCGTCGCCGCAAGCGGCGAGCGTCGCGAATCCTGCGGGTACGGCGATGAGTAGGGAGCGTCGGCGCACGGTTGGGGCCTCGTATCGGTCGATCTTGTGGACTGGCGTGCGCGCAACTCTACGGCGTGAGAAGGGCGCCGCACGGAAAACGTACGGCGCCCGCGTTGCGTTCTGGTGTTTCACCGGAACGCGTTGCTCACATTGCTCACATTCCCGCGATGAGCTTCTCCACCCGGTCGTCCACCGACCGGAACGGGTCCTTGCACAACACCGTGCGCTGCGCCTGGTCGTTGAGCTTGAGATGGACCCAGTCGACGGTGAAGTCCCGGCGCTGTTCCTGGGCCCTGCGAATGAAGTCGCCGCGCAGCCGGGCCCGAGTGGTCTGCGGGGGAACGGACTTGCCCTCGAAGATCTTCAAGTCGTTGCAGATACGGGCTGCTTGACCCCTCTTCTCGAGCAGGTAGTACAGGCCACGACGACGGTGGATGTCGTGGTAGGCGAGGTCTATCTGCGCGACCCGCGGGTGGGACATGGTCATGTTGTGCTTGGCCCGGTACCGCTCGATGAGCTTGTACTTCATGACCCAGTCGATCTCGGTGCCGATCCGGTCGAGGTCCTCGGCCTCGATCGAGTCCAGCGTGCGGCCCCACAGCTCCAGGACCTGCTCGACGGTGCCGGTGCGGATGCCCCGGCGCTCGCAGAAGTCCACCGCCTTCTCGTAGTACTCGCGCTGCACCTCCAGGGCGGAGGCCTCGCGGCCACTGGCCAGACGCACCTTGCGCCGGCCGGTGATGTCATGGCTGACCTCGCGGATCGCCCGGATCGGGTTCTCCAGGGTCAGGTCACGCATCACGGTGCCCGCCTCGATCATGCGCAGCACCAGGTCGGTCGCGCCGACCTTGAGCAGCATGGTCGTCTCGGACATGTTCGAGTCGCCCACGATGACATGCAGCCGGCGGTAGCGCTCGGCGTCCGCGTGCGGTTCGTCACGCGTGTTGATGATGGGCCGGGAGCGGGTCGTCGCCGAGGAGACGCCCTCCCAGATGTGCTCGGCCCGCTGGCTGACGCAGTACACCGCACCGCGCGGCGTCTGCAGCACCTTGCCCGCCCCGCACAGGAGCTGGCGGGTCACCAGGAACGGAATGAGGATGTCCGCGAGCCGGGAGAACTCCCCGTGGCGGGCGACGAGATAGTTCTCGTGACAGCCGTAGGAGTTGCCCGCCGAGTCGGTGTTGTTCTTGAAGAGGTAGACGTCGCCCGCGATTCCTTCCTCGTGCAGGCGTCGTTCGGCGTCTACCAGGAGTCCTTCCAGAATGCGTTCGCCGGCCTTGTCGTGGGTGACCAGTTCGGTCACGTTGTCACATTCGGGTGTCGCGTATTCCGGATGTGAGCCCACGTCGAGATACAGCCGGGCGCCGTTTCGCAGAAAGACATTGCTGCTGCGGCCCCATGACACGACACGGCGGAAGAGGTACCGCGCCACCTCGTCGGGAGACAGGCGGCGCTGTCCCCTGAACGTACATGTGACGCCGTACTCGTTCTCCAGCCCGAAAATGCGGCGGTCCATGAGTGAACATTACGCCCGATCCCCTGACCTGAAACGGGGTTCGGCAGCACGGTTTGGATCATTTTCCGATGAAGCCGCAACGACGCGCCGCGCGGCGGGAGCTGCGAGGACCCGCCCGGTGGCCAGCACAACCAGCAGCGACACGCCGCCCGCGACACCCGGCACGGCGAAGCCCCACACCGCGCCACCGGCCTCGACGACCGGCCCCGCGAGGCCCGTTCCCACCGAGGAACCCACCGTGAAGGTGGTCACGATCCAGGAGAACGCCTCGGTGACCGTCCCCCGCGGCGCGTGCCGGTCCACGAGCACGAACGCACAGGCGAGACAGGGCGCGAGGAAGAGACCGGCGACCGCCGTGAGCGCCGTCATGGCCACCGGACCGGGCGTCAGCGTGAGCGGCACGTAACACACCGCCAGAAGCGCGACCAGCACCCGCAGTCGCCGCTCCGGCGCACCGCTCCACCGCCGCGCCCCGTACGCCGTACCGCCGACGAGCGCGCCGAGGCCGATGGCCGCCATCAGCCAGCCGTACACCGCGTCCCCACCATGGTCGTCCGCGTACGCCACGGCCGCGACCGCGATGGAGCCCAGCGCCATCCCCACCGCCAGGAACGCGCCCAGCAGGACGAGCAGCCCCGGTGAACGCAGCGCGCCCAGCCAGTGCGCCTCCCGCGGCTCCGAACGCCACGCGCGCGAGGGCGGCGAGAGCACCACGGACAGCGCCCCCAGCACCCCGACCACGTTGACGAGCACCAGCGCCGCCTGCGCCGACCACAGCGACACGCACAGGGTCACCAGCAACGGGCCGACGGTGAACATGACTTCCTGCGCGACCGCGTCCATCGCGTACGCCGTCTGCACCTGCCCCTCGCTCTTCAGGACCGAGGACCACAGCGCCCGCAGGCCTCCCTCCAGCGGCGGTGTGAACAGCCCGGAGAGCGCCACGCACACGTACGCCAGAGGCAGCGGGCCCGTACCGGCGAAGGCGAAGGCGGACATGGCCAGCGCCGAGACGACCGCCGCCGGCAGCTGGACGCGCGGCTGCCCGTACAGGTCCACCAGCCGGCCCAGCAGCGGCTGCCCGACGGCGTTGGCAACCCCGTACACCGCGGCGAGAGCGCCGGCGAGGCTGTAGGTGCCGCCCTCCGAGCGGACGAACAGCACGACGGCGATCGCGGCCACGGCGCACGGCAGCCGGCCCACCAGCGTGCCGGCCAGCAGACGCGCGGCATGCCTGGTCCTGAGGATCTCCGCGTACCCCGCGGCCATGGCCCCGCCTCCCCTATGAAGTGTTACGTATAACTTCGCTTCCCATACGTACCATGTGCGCTGTTACACGTCCAGACGAAGGAGCAGGTCCACCGGTGGCACGCAGCAGCACGCGCCCGACCAGCCGCGACGTGGCACAGGCCGCGGGAGTCTCCCAGGCCGCCGTCTCCCTCGTCCTCGGCGACAAATGGCGCGGCCGCGTCTCCGAGACCACCGCCCAGCGCGTACGACAGGCCGCCCGCGACCTCGGCTACCGGCCCAACCTCGCCGCCCGCAACCTCCGCCTCGGCCACACCCGCACCGTCCTGCTCGTGGTCCCCGCACTCACCAACGAGTTCTTCGCCGGCGTCTACACCGGCGCCGCCCGCGTCGCCGCCGACCACGGCTTCGGCGTCGTCCTCTACCCCTCCCCCGCCGGCATCGGCCCCGCCCGCGACCCCTTCGCCTCCGCCCAGGCAGCCCTCGACGGCGTCATCGCCTCCTCCATGGCCGCCGACGCCGTCGACGAGATCCGCGGCGACCAGCTCCCCCTGGTCATGCTCGACAGCGACCCCGACGGCAGCCCCGGCGCGGCCACCGTCAACCTCGACATCACCGACGGCGTCCGCCAGATCGCCGAACACCTCCTCACCCTCGGCCACCGCCGCTTCCTCCACGTCGCCGCCGACGTCGCCTCCTGGACCTTCGACGTACGCGCCCGGGAACTCGCGGCCAGAACAGCAGCCGTCCCCGGCACCTCGGTCCGCACGATCCACGCCCCGCTCTCCATCGAAGCCGCCCTCACCGCCGTGGAAGCCGCCCTCGCACAGCCCGGACCCCACCCCACCGCCATGGTCTGCGACGACGACAAACTCGCGGCCGGCGCCTACAAGGCCATCCGCCGCCTAGGCCTGCGCGTCCCCGACGACATCTCCGTCACCGGCCTCGACGACCTCGCCCTGGCCACCGCGATCGACCCCGAACTCACCACCGTCCGCCTCGACGCGGAAGCAGTCGGCGAACGCGGCATGCAAGCCCTGCTCGCCGTCCTGGAGGGCCGCACACCCGACGCCGGGGACATCCCCGTCGAACTGGTCGTACGGGGCTCCACAGCCCCGCCCAGCGCCTCCTGAACCCCCTGTGCCCCAGCCGCGTCGGCGGCCGGGGCACAGAAAGGGTGAAGCGAGACGGAACCGAACGGGCTACTCCCCGTCGGAACCCTCCTCCTCGGCACTGCTCTCGGCCTCCGTGGCCGCCCCGCCCTCCTCCAGAAGACGAGCCAGCTGCCGACCCACGATGCGCTTGAACTTACGGGCCTGCGGACGCGTACGATCCAGCACCGCGACCTCCAGGCGCTCCGCGGGAATCTCCCGCTGCGTGCCGTTCGTGTCACGGGACAACGCCTTGACCGCCAGCTTGAGCCCCTCCGAGAGACTCATGCCCTCCTGGTGCTGCTGATCCAGATAAGTACTGATCTGCTCGGCATTGCCACCCACCGCGACCGAACCGTGCTCGTCCACGATCGAACCGTCGTGCGGCAGCCGGTAGATCTGATCGCCGTCCGGCGTCTCCCCCACCTCCGCCACCACCAGCTCCACCTCGTACGGCTTCTCACCCGCCGAGGAGAAGATCGTGCCCAGCGTCTGAGCGTAGACATTGGCCAGACCACGAGCGGTCACATCGTCACGGTCATAGGTGTAACCACGCAGATCGGCATACCGCACACCACCGATCCGCAGGTTCTCGTACTCGTTGTACTTGCCGGCGGCCGCGAAACCGATCCGGTCATAGATCTCACTGAACTTGTGCAGCGCACGGGACGGGTTCTCACCGACGAAGACAATGCCGTCGGCGTACTGGAGCACGACCAGGCTGCGACCGCGCGCGATGCCCTTGCGGGCGTACTCCGCCCGGTCGGCCATCGCCTGCTGGGGGGAGACATAGAACGGCGTCGACACCGGTTATCCGTCCCTTTCTGTCGAAGTCAACTGGATCACCTTGATAAGACCGGTCGCCGCTACAGCAGCGCGGCCCGCGGGCCGTCGGGCTGCTCCAGCCGCCGCTCCAGGATCGAGCGGGCGATCTCGGAGGACTCCTCCTCCGTCAACCGACGGAAGCCGTCCTCGGTGATCACGGTGACGATCGGATAGATCCGGCGCGCGACATCGGGACCACCGGTCGCCGAGTCGTCGTCTGCCGCGTCGTACAGGGCCTGCACCACCAGCGTGGTCGCCTGGTCCTCGGTCAGGTCGTCACGGAACAGCTTCTTCATCGCACCCCGCGCGAAGATCGAGCCGGAACCCGTCGCCGCGTAGTTGTGCTCCTCGCTGCGACCACCCGTGACGTCGTAGGAAAAGATGCGGCCCTTCGCCCGGTCCACATCGAACCCGGCGAAGAGAGGAACCACGGCCAGGCCCTGCATGGCCATGCCGAGGTTGGAACGGATCATGGTCGACAAACGGTTCGCCTTGCCCTCCAGGGACAGCTGCGCGCCCTCGACCTTCTCGAAGTGCTCCAGCTCCAGCTGGAACAGCTTCACCATCTCCACGGCGAGACCGGCGGTGCCGGCGATCCCGACAGCCGAGTACTCGTCCGCCGGGAACACCTTCTCGATGTCCCGCTGGGCGATCACATTCCCCATGGTCGCCCGCCGGTCACCGGCGAGGACCACACCACCCGGGAACGTCACGGCGACGATCGTCGTGCCGTGCGGCGCCTCGATGACACCCTGGGTGGGCGGCAGTTGCCGCTTCCCCGGGAGCATCTCGGGCTGGTGCTCGGACAGGAAGTCCATGAAGGAGGAGGACCCAGGCGTCAGGAAGGCAGCTGGTAGACGCCCGGTGCTACGAGTGTTGGCTTCCACGTCTTTCCCTCCAGGTAGGCAACAGCACGCCGGCCGACGTCGGGATCGTCTTCCAACTTGCCGATGGCCGAATTGCAGTTGAAGCACAGTACGCCACGGACCTTACCCGTCTTGTGGCAGTGATCCACATGAACAGCCGGAGCCTTCAAACAGATCGCACAGAGCCCCATCTGAGAAGCGACCATTCCGTCACGCTCGGCTTCGGTCATGCCGTACTGGCGCTTGAGATGCCCCTGCCTGCCCCGCACGGCCTTGCACGCCTTGCAGCACGTGGCAAGACCGTCCGACGCTGTGGCATTGCGATGCCATTCACTGTGCGGCTTGGTTTCCCCACAGCCACGACAGTGCTTGTGCCCCTCCGGTGTCTCGACCCTGGGTCGGACATTCTTCCCTTTGGCTAGTTGCCGAGCCTGGTGATAGGCGGACCAGCACTCCTTGCAGTAGGCCTGCAACCCATCGCGGGCGGACCTGTTACTGGCGAAGGCCGCTCGCGGCTTGACTGATGTGCACCGCGAGCAACGCTTCACACCCTCTTCGTTTGCCAACTCCGTAACCCTCGCAACCTTCGATTCGAAGGCTACTCCCCGCCTTTCTGAACGAAGCTTCGAACGAAGTCCTCGGCGTTCTCCTCGAGGACATCATCGATCTCGTCCAGAACCGAGTCCACGTCGTCGCTCAGCTTCTCGTGGCGCTCCTTGAGGTCTTCGGAGCCCTGTGCCTCCTGGGTCTCCTCCTCGACCTGTTCGGTCGAGTGCGTCGCCTTCTGCTGGCCGCCGCCGGTGTCCTTGGTTGCCATAACCCTCACCCCGCTCAGTTCGCCCGACATGGTCGGCAGGTCGGCATTCCTGCCGATCGGTGGTGATCAGACCCTACAAGCCGGGTCTGACAATGGCCCTGCAGTTTCTCCAACGTACGAGGACCACCTCGATGATTCCCGGACGGCGGACTTTCCACCCTGACCGGGAGGGACCGCCCGGGTACCCGGTCAGCCGCCGGAAAGCACCCTGACCAGGTCTTCCGCCGTGCGACAGCGGTCCAGGAGCTCCTTGACGTGATTTCGCGTTCCGCGTAGCGGTTCCAGGGTTGGGACCCGCTGGAGGGAGTCCCGGCCGGGCAGGTCGAAGATGACCGAGTCCCAGGAGGCCGCGGCGACGTCGTCGGCGTACTGCTCCAGGCAGCGCCCGCGGAAGTACGCGCGCGTGTCCTCCGGCGGCTTCGTACGGGCCCGCTCGACGTCCGTCTCGTCCAGCAGCCGCTTCATACGGCCGCGGGCCGCCAGACGGTTGTAGAGGCCCTTCTCGGCCCGTACGTCGGCGTACTGGAGGTCGAGGAGGTGCAGCTTGGCGGCGTCCCAGTCGAGGCCGTCGCGGCGGCGGTAGCCCTCCATGAGCTCGCGCTTGGCGACCCAGTCCAGTTCGCCGGCGAGGCTCATCGGGTCGTTCTCGAGCCGGTTGAGGGTGTCCTCCCAGCGGGCGAGGACGTCCTTGGTCTGTTCGTCGGCGTCCGATCCGAAGCGCTCCTCGACGTATTTGCGGGAGAGCTCGAAGTACTCCATCTGGAGCTGGACGGCGGTGAGTGTGCGGCCGCTGCGCAGCGTGACCAGGCGTTGCAGGGTCGGGTCGTGGGAGACCTGGTGGAGGGTGCGGACGGGCTGGTCCACGGCCAGGTCCACGGCGATGAAGCCGTCCTCGATCATGGACAGGACGAGGGCGGTCGTGCCGAGTTTGAGGTAGGTGGAGATCTCGGAGAGGTTGGCGTCGCCGATGATCACGTGCAGGCGGCGGTACTTCTCGGCGTCCGCGTGGGGTTCGTCGCGGGTGTTGATGATGGGCCGCTTGAGCGTTGTCTCGAGGCCGACCTCGACTTCGAAGTAGTCGGCGCGCTGGCTGAGCTGGAAGCCGTGTTCGTGGCCGTCCTGGCCGATGCCGACGCGGCCGGCGCCGGTGACGACCTGGCGGGAGACGAAGAAGGGCGTGAGGTGGCGCACGATGTCCGAGAAGGGGGTTTCCCGCTTCATCAGGTAGTTCTCGTGTGTGCCGTAGGAGGCGCCCTTGTTGTCGGTGTTGTTCTTGTAGAGGTGGATCGGCTGCGCGCCGGGCAGTGCGGCGGCGCGTTCGGCGGCTTCGGCCATGATGCGTTCGCCGGCCTTGTCCCAGAGGACGGCGTCGCGGGGGTTGGTGACCTCGGGGGCGCTGTATTCGGGGTGTGCGTGGTCGACGTAGAGGCGTGCGCCGTTGGTGAGGATGACGTTGGCGAGGCCGATGTCCTCGTCGGTGAGCTGGCTGGAGTCTGCGGCCTCGCGGGCGAGGTCGAAGCCCCGCGCGTCCCGTAGCGGATTCTCCTCCTCGAAGTCCCAGCGGGCCCGGCGGGCCCGGTGCATCGCCGCCGCGTAGGCGTTGACGATCTGGGACGAGGTGAGCATGGCATTGGCGTTGGGGTGGCCGGGGACGGAGATGCCGTACTCCGTCTCGATGCCCATTACTCGCCGTACGGTCATGCGGCCCTCCTTGCCCGGCGGCGCCCTCGGTCGGGGGCGGCGCTCAAGTACCGCTGGCGCTCCGGTGCGTGTGCGGTGCCCGTCCCCGCACTGCGCGACTCGGCGGTACCGAAGAGCCTAGAACGGCTTTGCGCTGGTGGGGAGATCATTTGCGTCATTGCCTTGCTCGCCTTGGTTCCGGTTGGTTGCCTGGAAAACAGTCGGCTGCGGGTACCCCGGTTAGGGCACCCGCAGCCGCCCTGCTTTTACAGGTACTGACCGGTGTTCGCCACCGTGTCGATGGAGCGTCCGGTGTCGGCGCCCTGCTTTCCGGTGATGAGGGTACGGATGTAGACGATCCGTTCGCCCTTCTTTCCGGAGATCCGGGCCCAGTCGTCCGGGTTGGTGGTGTTGGGCAGGTCCTCGTTCTCCTTGAACTCGTCCACGCAGGCCTGGAGGAGGTGGGAGACCCGGAGGCCCTTGGCGTTGTGGTCGAGGAAGTCCTTGATCGCCATCTTCTTGGCGCGGCCGACGATGTTCTCGATCATGGCGCCGGAGTTGAAGTCCTTGAAGTAGAGGACTTCCTTGTCACCGTTGGCGTAGGTGACCTCCAGGAAGCGGTTTTCCTCGGATTCCGCGTACATGTGCTCGACGGCCGTCTGGATCATGCTTTCGACGGTGGTCGTCTTGCTGCCGCCGTGTTCGCCGAGGTCGTCGGCGTGCAGCGGGAGGCGTTCGGTGAGGTACTTGCCGAAGATGTCCTTGGCGGCTTCGGCGTCGGGGCGCTCGATCTTGATCTTCACGTCGAGGCGGCCGGGGCGCAGGATGGCGGGGTCGATCATGTCCTCGCGGTTGGAGGCGCCGATCACGACCACGTTCTGCAGGCCTTCGACACCGTCGATCTCGGCGAGCAGCTGGGGGACGATGGTGTTCTCCACGTCGGAGCTGACGCCGGAGCCGCGGGTGCGGAAGAGGGATTCCATCTCGTCGAAGAAGACGATGACGGGGGTGCCCTCGGAGGCCTTTTCCCGTGCGCGCTGGAAGACGAGCCGGATCTGGCGCTCGGTCTCGCCGACGTACTTGTTCAGGAGCTCGGGGCCCTTGATGTTGAGGAAGAAGCTCTTGCCTGCGGCCTGGCCGGTCACTTCGGCGACCTTCTTGGCCAGCGAGTTGGCCACGGCCTTGGCGATGAGCGTTTTTCCGCATCCGGGGGGCCCGTAGAGCAGGACGCCCTTGGGCGGGCGCAGTTCGTGCTCCTTGAACAGGTCCGGGTAGAGGTACGGCAGCTCGACCGCGTCGCGGATGGCCTCGATCTGGCCGCCGAGGCCGCCGATCTGCTCGTAGCCGATGTCGGGGACTTCTTCGAGGACGAGTTCCTCGACCTCGCTCTTGGGAACGATCTCGTAGACGTAGCCGGAGCGGGGTTCGAGCAGCAGGGCGTCGCCGGGGCGGATGGTGACGTCCAGCAGCGGCTCGGCGAGCCGTACCACCCGTTCCTCGTCGGTGTGCCCGAGCACCAGGGCGCGCTCGCCGTCCTCGAGGATCTCCTTGAGGGTGACGATGTCCCCGACGCGCTCGAACTCCATGGCCTCGACCACGTTGAGCGCTTCGTTGAGCATCAGTTCCTGGCCGCGCCGGAGCTCTTCGAGGTCGACGCTGGGGCTGACGTTCACCCGGAGCTTGCGGCCCCCGGTGAAGATGTCGGCGGTGCCGTCCTCGTTGGCCTGCAGGAAGACACCGAAGCCGGCCGGCGGCTGGGCGAGCCGGTCGACCTCCTCCTTGAGGGCCACGATCTGGTCGCGGGCCTCACGGAGCGTGTTGGCGAGTCGCTCGTTCTGGGCGGACACGCCGGCCAGGTTGGTCTGCAGCTCGACGATCCGCTCTTCGAGAATCCTCGTGTGTCGCGGAGAGTCGGCGAGCTTGCGTCGCAGGACGGCGATCTCCTGCTCAAGGTAGGCAATCTGCCCGGCCGGGTCGTCGGACCCTCGTCCCGGGCGGATGCCGCGGTTCATGTCGTCGTCGTGGGCTGCCACGGTCCTCACCTCCTCCAAGGGGAGCTGGACGCTTCCAGACCCTACCTGGGTGGGTGTCGATTGAAACCCCTAGATCACAAAGACTGTAGAGGTGTGTCCGATCTTCACCCTTGCGCTCTCCCTCACGCCAGCTCAATACCCACCGAACATGATTGGAAAGCTGCCGGAGGTAGGGTCGAACTGTTCAACACCCGTCAGAGCTGGCGGGATTCCCGTCGGCTCGAGTTGTAAACGGCAGGAGACATGAGCGTGCAGCAGGAGGCCGGAATCGGTGCCGAGGAGCTGGAGGTCTGGATCGATCAGGACCTCTGTACCGGCGACGGTATCTGCGCGCAGTACGCGCCGGAGGTGTTCGAGCTCGACGTGGACGGTCTGGCCTATGTGAAGAGCGCGGACGACGAGCTGTTGCAGGACAGGGGCGCGACAACGCCCGTGCCGCTGGCGCTTCTCACGGATGTGGTGGACTCGGCGAAGGAGTGTCCGGGCGACTGCATTCATGTACGGCGAGTTTCGGACAGGGTCGAGGTCTACGGTCCTGACACGGAGTGAGTTGTCGAGTGCGACGCGTTACGACTGTCTGATTTCTCACATGCCCTGGGGGCGTTACGCGGACGTTCCTCAGACGCTGTGGGTGCCGGCGGGTGTGGTGCGGACGAACGCTCCGTTCCTCCACTGCCACTTAGCGTGGTCGGTGATGTCCGGGCAGCAGCGGGGGATGTCCTCGGTCGAGTAGCCGAGGACGGTGGCGGTGACCGCTCCGTCGCGTACGGCGAAGTCACTGACCGTGTCGCCGGTCTTGGGGGCGATCAGGGTGGCCACGACGCGGGGTTTGCCGTCTGAGGCGCGCGTGATGACGTAGAGGCCGTCGGGCGGGGTGCCCATGGGGGCGTCGCAGTGGACGACGGCGACCGTCTCCGGGTTGCCGTCGCCGTCGAGGTCGCCGGTGGCCTTCTTCTGTACGACGGCCTTCACCGGTCCGCAGGTGATGGGGAAGTCGACGCCGGCGGTGCCGGGTGCGGCCGCGGGGCGGGTGGTGGTCTTGGTCTGGTGGCCGGCCGTCTGGGCTGCCGTCGCCGGGTTGGGCTGCAGGACCGACGACAGGGCCATCACTCCGGCCACGGCTGTGGCGGTGGCGACCCAGTGGATCGGACGGGTGTGCGTGTGTGCCAGTTCCGGAACGGCGGATTGCTGCACTAGGAGTGTCTCCTGTGAGGGCTGTGCCGGTGGGGGTGGCACGCATCGTGCCACACGTCACAGGGAGGTGGAACGGCGGGGTACGGGGTGACGGACACGGCACTCCCGGATTGGTCCGGTTTGTGGCGGGGTGTCAACCGAAGGGCGCTGTGGTCGAGTTCCGGTGGGTTCCGGGAACTCGGCCGCAGCGCCCTTACGTTGGCTGCGTGTGCGGCCGCGTCAGCGGCCGGCTCCGTCGGCGTTGGGTCCGGCGTAGTCCTCGCCGTAGGCGCCCTTGGCGGGGCGGCGGCGGCGCATGGGCGGCTCGACGCCGTCGGCGAGGCGGCGGGCGGTGAGCAGGAAGCCGGTGTGGCCGATCATCCGGTGGTCCGGGCGGACGGCGAGGCCCTCGATGTGCCAGTTGCGGATCATCGACTCCCAGGCGGTCGGCTCGTTGAAGCAGCCGATCTCGCGGATGGACTCGACGGTCCGCGCGAGCTGGGTGGTGGTGGCGACGTAGCAGCAGAGGATGCCGCCGGGGACGAGCGCCTTGGAGACGGCCTCCAGGCACTCCCAGGGGGCGAGCATGTCGAGGATGACGCGGTCGACGTCGGTGTCGGAGAGGTTGTCCTGGAGGTCGCCGACGGTGAGCTGCCAGGCGGGGTGCGGGCCGCCGAAGTAGCGCTCCACGTTCTGCTGGGCGATCTCGGCGAAGTCCTCGCGGCGCTCGTAGCTGTGCAGCATGCCCTGGTCGCCGATGGCGCGCAGCAGGAAGCTGCTGAGCGAGCCGGAGCCGACGCCGGCCTCCACGACGCGCGCGCCGGGGAAGATGTCGGCGAAGGCGAGGATCTGCCCCGCGTCCTTCGGGTAGACGACGGCTGCCCCGCGGGGCATGGACAGGACGTAGTCGGGGAGCAGGGGGCGCAGCGCGAGGTAGGCGACGTTACCGGTGGTGCGGACAACGCTGCCCTCGGGAGCGCCGATCAGCTCGTCGTGCGGGAAGGAACCCTTGTGGGTGTGGAAGTTCTTCCCGTCCTCGAGCGTGAACGTGTAGTGGCGGCCCTTGGGGTCGGTCAGCTGAACCTGGTCCCCGACCTTGAAGGGCCCGCGCCTGCGGGCGGCACCGGTCGGTTCGGACATGTGACCAGCCTACCGGGGTTTGCGGAGGCCGCCGACCAACAGGATGGAGCACGGCTTCAGGAGAGCGGGGGTCAGTTGGGGCGGGCCATGGCCTTGACGAAGGCTCGTTCCACGTCGGCCGCGGACAGGACGCCGTAGATCTCGCCCGTCTCCTCGACCACCAGGTACTCGGTGGCCGGGGTGGCCCGGAGTACGTCCAGGAGGTCCTCGCCCGCCAGTTCCGCGGAGACGCGCATGCCGTCGGTGAGGTCCTGGGCGAGTCCGCTGACGGCGACCCAGGGGCGGCGGTGTTCCGGTACGCCGACGATGGCGGCCTCGCGGACGAGGGAGAGGGGGTTGCCTTCGGAGTCGACGACGACCAGGGCGCGGGCGCCGGCGGCGTTGGCACGGCGCAGGGCCTCGGAGAGGGGGGTGTCGGTCTCGACGGGGACGGCGCGGCGGGTGAGGTTGCGGGCGCGCAGTTCCGGCAGGTGTTCCCGCAGCCGGGCCATGCGGAGGCTGTTGCCGGCGCCGGTCCAGATGATCGCGGCGAGGATCGCGGCGAGCAGGGCGTCGGTGACGGTGTCCATGCCGACGCTGTCCTCGGCGGTGGAGCCGAGGGCGCCGGACTGGGTGAGGAGCGGGAGGCCGATCAGGACGGAGACGGCGAGGGCGCGGCCGACCCAGGCGGCGGCGATGGTGCCGCTCATGGGCTTGCCGGTGATCTTCCAGACGACGGCGCGGAGCATGCGGCCGCCGTCGAGGGGGAGGCCGGGCAGGAGGTTGAAGACGGCCACGATGAGGTTGGAGATCATGAGGCCGGCCAGCAGGACGCCGGGGACCGTGCCGGGCTCCACGGGCTGCATGGCGACGTAGAAGATCCCGGCGAGGACGAGGGAGAGGAGGGGGCCGACGAAGGCCAGCCAGAACTCGCGGCCGGGGGTCTCGGCCTCCTTCTCGATCTCGGAGACGCCGCCGAAGAACTGGAGCTGGATGCGGCGGACCGGGAGCTTGAAGCGGAGGGCGGCGATGGTGTGGGCGAGTTCGTGGACGAGGACGGAGGCGTAGAAGGCGACCGCGAAGAAGAGGGCGACCAGGTAGCGGGCGGCGCCGAGTTCGGGCAGCACACGGTCGAGCTGGCCGCCGAACACCCAGGTGATCAGGGCGGCGACGAGGAACCAGCTGGGGGCGACGTAGACGGGCACACCGAAGGGGCGGCCCATGAGGAGGCCGCCTCGGGGGGATTCGGGGCGCTGCGGCGGCTGGGGCTTGGCGCCGGAGTGGGCGAGGGTGCGGTCGGGGTGGGTGTCGGCCGTGGGGGGCTCGGGGCGGTTGCCGGAGGAGGTGTCGTCGGACTGGGGTGCGGGTGCGGGGCCGGTCGGGCCCGAGCCGTCGTCGGGGCGCGCGTCGCCGTGCCGGTGACCGGCGTCGGAGGCGAGGCCGCCCTCTTCGTCTTCCTCCCGGGAGACCGCCTCACCGGCATGCGTACTGTCCACGCCTTCTACGACGCGGTCATGGCGGTCGGAGTTGCCTGTGTCCGCGGTCTCGGGGGCTTCGTCGGTGGGTGTGGTCGGCGCGTCCGTGTCGTTGCCCATGGAGGGGTCTCCCTTGGCGGCGTCCCTGGTCGGGGTGGTCCGTCGTGCGTCCGTGGACTGCGCGTCGGCCGGCGTCGGCTCGTCGGTGCCGGGGCGTGGTCGCCCGCTCCCGCCGCTCTCGTCCACGATGTCCCCTCGCTCGAAGCGTCTCCCGCGCCTGACGGGCGGAAGGGTCTGGGGTCGATGGTATGCGGCCGTCGCACCGCGTTCCGCCCCGGCACCCCCTGTGTTTCACCAGCCGCCTCGGGCGTCCCGGCCACGAGTGCGGGTCACTGTCAGTGGCGGGCCGTAAGGTCTGGGACATGGAGACGAGCGCGGAGGGCGTGGCGGAGGCCCACGACGGGGGTACGACGGAGCCGGCCCCACCGGTCGTGCCCGCCCCGGCGGCGAAGACGACAACGCCGACGGCAGCGGCGGGGACGTCCGGGGCGGAGCCGTTGCCGGCAGCCACGGAGGAGGCCGCGACAGTGACGCCCGAGCCGACGCGGCTCACACCCGCCGCGCCGGAGCCGGGAACGACGTCCGCGGTGAGGGCTCCGGCAGCGGCCGGGGCAGTACCCGCGGTGACAACCGGGGCAGAGCCAGAGGCTGCGGAACCGGCCACGGCAACCCGGACGGAGCCGGCGGCAGCCGGGGCGGAGACGGCGGCCGGGCCGACACCGCTCACGCCGGCTGTGACGGAGCCGGGGGCCGGGGCGGAGACGGGGGCGGCAGCCGGGGGCGTGGGTGTGCGGGGCTCGGGGCGGGGTGGGGGTGGGGTGCCTGGGAGTCTTTCTCCTTCGCGGGCCAGTGACTTCATGCAGTGCCCCTTGCTCTACCGTTTCCGCGTCATCGACCGGCTGCCGGAGAAGCCGAGCGAGGCGGCGACCCGGGGCACCCTGGTGCACGCGGTGCTGGAGCGGCTCTTCGACGCCCCGGCCGTGGAGCGGACGGCGCCGAGAGCCAAGTCGCTCATTCCGGGGCAGTGGGACCGGCTGCGGGAGAACCGGCCGGAGGTCGAGGAGCTGTTCGCGGACGATCCCGGGGGCGAGCGGCTCGCGCGCTGGCTGGGCGAGGCCGAGCGGCTCGTCGAGCGCTGGTTCACGCTGGAGGATCCGACCCGGCTGGAGCCCGCCGAGCGGGAGCTGTTCGTCGAGGCCGACCTGGACTCCGGGCTGAGGCTGCGGGGGATCATCGACCGGGTGGACGTGGCGCCCACCGGCGAGGTGCGGATCGTGGACTACAAGACGGGCAAGGCACCCCGGCCGGAGTACGCCGAGGGCGCGCTGTTCCAGATGAAGTTCTACGCCCTGGTGGTGTGGCGCCTGAAGAAGGTGATCCCGCGCCGGCTCCAGCTGGTGTATCTGGGCAGCGGGGAGGTGCTGACCTACGACCCCGTCCTGGCCGACCTGGAGCGCGTCGAGCGCAAGCTGCTCGCGCTGTGGGAGGCGATCCGGCAGGCCACCGAGTCCGGCGACTGGCGGCCGCGCCCGACCAAGCTGTGCGGCTGGTGCGACCACCAGGCGCACTGCCCGGAGTTCGGCGGCACTCCCCCGCCCTATCCGCTGCCGGTGACGGTGAGGGCGGTCGGGTCCGATGACGTCGCGCAGGGCAGAATGGGGCCGGACTAGCGAAGGAGAATTACGTGGCCATCCGCGTCCTACTGGTCGACGACCAGCCGCTGCTGCGCACCGGCTTCCGGATGATTCTGGAGGCGGAGCAGGACATCGCGGTCGTCGGCGAGGCCGGAGACGGCCTCCAGGCCCTGGACCAGGTGCGGGCGCTGCAGCCCGACGTGGTGCTGATGGACATCCGGATGCCCCGGATGGACGGCGTGGAGGCGACCCGGCAGATCACCGGGCCGGGGCGGGACGGCCCGGCGAAGGTGCTGGTGCTGACGACGTTCGACCTCGACGAGTACGTGGTGGAGGCCCTGCGGGCGGGGGCGAGCGGCTTCCTGCTCAAGGACGCCCCGGCCAATGAGCTGGTCCAGGCGATCCGGGTGGTCGCGGCCGGCGAGGCCATGCTCGCGCCGAGCATCACCCGGCGCCTCCTCGACAAGTACGCCACGCATCTGCCGTCCGGTGACGAGCCCGTGCCGGACACGCTGCACACGCTCACCGAGCGCGAGGTGGAGGTGCTCAAGCTGGTGGCGCGCGGGCTGTCCAACGCCGAGATCGCGGCCGATCTGTTCGTCAGCGAGACCACGGTCAAGACGCATGTCGGGCATGTGCTCACGAAGCTGGGGCTGCGCGACCGGGTGCAGGCCGCGGTGTACGCGTATGAGAGCGGACTGGTGCGCCCCGGCGCGCAGTGAGCGCCTGAGGGTCCACGACGGCGGAGGGTGCCCCTGTCTCAAGGGGGCGCCCTCCGTCGTCGTACGAGGGAGGGCGCGGTAGAGGAGTGCGTCGTTCGGTGGGGTCCGTCAGCCCTTGCTGAGCTCCCAGAAGCGGAAGACCGTCGAGGCGTCGAGGCAGTACTCGAGGCCGTAGACGTTGTCTCGGGTGACCGCGTACTGCTTGGCCTGCCAGACGGGGAGGACGGGCAGTTGGTCGGCGACGATGTCCTGCAGCTGGGCGAAGTCCTGGTCGGTCGCGGCGCGGTCGCTCTCGGCGGCGGTGCGCGGGATCAGGGTGCTGGTGATGGTGCTGTTGCTGTAGTTGTTGCTCAGTACGTTGCCCTTGCCGAAGAAGGGGGCCGTGAAGTTGTCGGCGTCGGGGTAGTCCGGCACCCAGCCCTTCACGTACACGCCGTACTTGCCGGCGGCGATGTCCTTCTCGTACTGGCCGAAGGCGACCGACTTCACGTCGGCGTCGAACAGGCCGCTGGCGTTGAGCTGCTGGGCGATCGCCTTCAACTCCTGGTCGGTGGCCGGGCCGTAGCGGGACGGGGTGGACCAGAGGGTCAGCTTGACCTTGCCGTCGATGCCGTCGTTCCGCAGGGCGGCGGCGGCCTTGGCCGGTGAGGGGCTGGCGCCGTAGGTGTCGAAGAAGGCCGTGTTGTGGCCCGCGATGCCCGCCGGGATGATCGAGTACAGCGGGGTGGCGGTGCCCTGGTAGACGTCCTTGATGAGGGCGTCGCGGTCGAGCAGGTAGGCGATGGCCTTGCGTACGCCGAGCTTTCCGGCGACCGGGTCCTTCATGTTGAAGACCAGGTGCTGGACCTCGGCGCTGCTGCCCTCGACGACCTCGACGGCGGAGCTGTTGTCGGCGTTCTGGATGTCGGCGACGTCCTTGGCGGTCAGGCCCCGGTAGGCGATGTCTATCTTGTCGTCCTGGAGGGCCTTCTTCAGCTTGGCCTGGTCGCCGTGGAAGAACCTGAGGGTGACGCCGGAGTTCTTCGGCTCGGCGTTGCCCTTGTAGGTGCCGTTGACGGAGAAGACGGCCTCGTCGTCGCCGTAGGAGTCCAGCTTGTAGGGTCCGGAGCCGACCGCCTTGCCGTCCTCGCGCAGCTTGCCGCCGTCGTACTGGCGGTGGTCGACGATGGAGCCCGCACCGGAGGCGATCTTGCTCGGGAAGGTCGCGTCGGGGACCTTCAGCCGGAAGACGACGGTCTTCTGGTCCGGGGTCTCGACCTTGTCCAGCATGGGGAACATGATCGCCGGTCCGGCGTCGTCGTTGATCTTCAGCATCCGGTCGAAGGAGAACTTGACGTCCTGCGCGGTGAGCGAGTCACCGTTGCTGAACGTCAGGCCGTCCTTCAGCGTGCACCGGTAGACCTTGGTCGAGGCATCGGTGAAGGCGCAGGCCCTGGCGGCTTCCGGCTCGGGCTCGGTGCCTCCGTCGGGGAAGCTGAGCAGCGACTGGAACACGTTGTTGAACAACAGCCAGGAGCCGGGGTCGTAGCCGGAGGCGGGGTCGGTGGCGAGGACGTCGTCGGACATCCCCATGACCACCTTGGAGCCGGTTCCCCCGGAATCGCCACTGTTCGTCCCGCACCCGGTCAACAGGCCGGAGGCCAGCCCCGCCACGATGGGCAGGACTGGCCACTGGTTGCGCAAACGCATGCATATGCCTTTGTCGTCGGTTATCTGGATCCCGGGGCCACGTCCCGGGCCCCGGGCAGGGAGATCAGCTCGCGCCCCGGCCGAGCTCCCACAGCTGGAGGGTGGAGGACGAGTTCAGCGCGTAGGCGGTGCCCGTGACGTCGTCGCGGGCGGCCACGTACTGCTTGCCCTGCCACAGCGGAAGGATCGGGACGTCGTCGGCGACGAGGTCCTGGATCGTGGTGAGGCTGGAGGAGGCGGCGAGCCGGTCGGCCTCGCGGCGGGACTCCGGGATCAGGGTGTTGATGATCTTGTTGTTCTTGTACGGCAGCTTGAGGAAGTTGTCCGTGTCGAGGAACGGCGCGAGGTAGTTGTCGGCGTCCGGGAAGTCGGGGAACCAGCCCATGCCCCAGACGTCGTACTGGCCCTTGCGCTCGGCCGGCACGAAGGTGGACCAGGGGTCGCCCTTGATGCTGACGTCGAACAGCCCGCTGCTGTTGAGCTGGGTCTGCAGGACCTTGAACTCCTTCTCCGTGGCGGAGCCGTAGTGGTCGGTCGTGTAGTGCAGCGTCAGCTTGACCGGGGTGGTGATGTTGGCCTTCGTCAGCAGCGCCTTGGCCTTGGCGGTGGACGGGTCGCCGTACTTGTTGAAGAACGAGTTGGAGTGGCCGGTGATGCTCGCCGGGACCAGGGAGTAGAGCGGCTCGGCCTGGGTGCCGTAGACCTTGGAGACGAGTTCGGCGCGGTTGACCAGCTGGGCGATCGCCTGGCGGACGGCCTTGTCCTTGACCGACGCGGCGTCGGTGTTGAAGGCGAGGTAGCGGATCTCCAGGCCGGACATCTCGACCAGGTCCTCGCTGTCGTTGGTGCCCTCGGAGAGCTTCTGGATCTGCTCCGGGGACATCGTGCGGGTCATGACGTCGATGTCACCCTTGTCCAGGGCGGCGCCCATGGCCGCGGCGTCCTTGTAGGACACCATCTCGACCTTGGAGTTGTTCACCGTCAGCGTCCCCTTGTAGTTGGGGTTCTTGGTGAAGGTGGCCTTGACGATCGAGTCGTCCTTGACGTCGGCCGACAGCGTGTAGGGGCCGGAGCCGTCGACGTCGAAGCCGTCGCGCAGCTTGTCCTTCTCGTAGTCGTCGGGGTTGACGATGCCGGCGACCGGCGTCGACAGCTTGTACGGGAAGGTGGCGTCAGCGGTCTTGAGGTGGAAGATGACCTGGTTGTCGCCCTGGGTCTCGATGGTGTCGATGGTCGACAGCAGGCCGACCGGACCGCCCTCGGCGTTGATGCGGAGCGCGCGGTCGATGGAGTACTTCACATCGGCCGCGGTGATCTTGTCGCCGTTGGAGAACTTCAGGCCGTCGCGCAGGGTGCAGGCGTAGCGCTCGTTGCCGCTGTCGGTGAAGCCGCACTTCTGGGCGGCCTCGGGCACCGGGTCGCCCTCGCCCTTGGGCTGGATCATCAGGGTCTGCACGGTCTGGCGCAGGATGTTCCAGGTGCCGACGTCGTAGGCGTAGGCGGGGTCGAGCGGAGCCGGGGCGTCCTTGGTCGCGGTGAACGTGTCGGTCGTACCGACGACGATCGCACTTCCACCACCGCTGCCGCTGCCGGAGCCGCCACAGGCGGCGAGCACGGGCGCGAGCAGGCCGACGACGGCCGGCAGCACCAAAGTCTTGCGGTTCATGCTCGTGTTTCTCCAGAGCTGATCAGGTCCGTGTATCCGGCATGCAGGGGTGTCGCGGCGGAACACGGGGGTAAGGGCGGTGGTTCTCGCGACGAGATTAGTCCGCACCTGCACGGGGGCCCGAGGTCACCGGAGTTGAGATGCCATCACGCAGTGAAACCGGGTGTGGACAGACCGAAAACCCGACAGGGGAAGGATTAGTGCAGCGTTCCATCAATCGGGACACAAGGGCACGCCGCGGGCCCCGAAACGGGCGCGGGCAGCACACCTCCCCCGGGCTGTCGAGCTTCGCGCAAGTGGGGAACCTCACACGCCCAAAGACGCGTATCGGCACCGGAATTCGGTCGTCCTGTGCGGTTCGAATTCTTTCGTACGACGGGACGCCAATTCCCCCTGTGCACGGACCGATCAGGCGGTGATCAGACGGTGATCAATCCGCGCAGAAAAGCCAGGTCGACCTCTTCCAGGGAGGTCACCACGGTGCGTCGGGCGGCCGGTGCGATGGGGGCCACCGAGGGCACGGCGACGACATGGCAGCCCGCGGCCTCGGCCGCCGCGACGCCGGTCGCGGTGTCCTCGACGACCGCGCATCTGGCCGGGTCCACGCCCAGTCCGGCGGCGGCGAACAGATAGGGGTCGGGGTGCGGCTTGGTGCGGCGCACCTCGTCGCCGGCGACCGACAGGGCGAAGTGGTGGGCGCCGAGCGAGCCGAGGACCCGGTCGATGATGCGCCGGTGGGAGGCGGAGACCAGGGCGGTCGGGATCTCGTACTCGGAGAGCTCGGCGAGCAGCCGGGCGGCGCCCGGCATCAGCGGCAGGGCGCGGGTGATGCGGTCCTCGAACCCCTGGTTGAGCAGGACCGTGAGCTCGGCGAGGGTGACGTCCGCGCCGGTGGCCTCGATCAGGAACCCCGCGCTGCGGGTCATGGGACCGCCGACCACGACATGGCGCCAGGAGTCGTCGAGGGCGTGGCCGAGGGACGCGAAGATCTCGACCTCGACGTCCCACCAGAAGCCCTCGGTGTCCACCAGGGTTCCGTCCATGTCGAGGAGCACGGCCTGCAGGGCTGAGCCTTCGGCCGTACGGGTTCCGAGCGCGGGGACCGTACTGGTCATCCGACGCACCTCCTTGAGGGACGAGCAGGCCGGTTCCCGCTGGGGAACCGGCCTGCAGTGGACCGACCAGTGTACGTCGCCCGCGAGCGAAGCGCCTCGTTTATCCGGCGCGGTCCGGGGCACACCGTGTGTACCGCCGGGGGCCGCCCTGACGTGCGCCGATGTGTGCCTGTCCGCCCCCGAGGGGCCGGGGTCAGCGGGCGTTGAAGTACTTCGCCTCGGGGTGGTGGATCACGATGGCGTCCGTGGACTGCTCCGGGTGCAGCTGGAACTCCTCGGACAGCTGGACGCCGATGCGCTCCGGCTGGAGCAGGTCCGCGATCTTGGCGCGGTCCTCCAGGTTCGGGCACGCTCCGTAGCCGAGGGAGAACCGGGCGCCACGGTACTTCAGGGCGAACATGTCCTCCATGGCGCCGGGGTCCTCCCCCGCGAAGCCCAGTTCCGCACGCACCCGCGCGTGCCAGTACTCGGCGAGCGCCTCGGCCAACTGGACGGACAGGCCGTGCAGTTCGAGGTAGTCGCGGTAGGAGTTCGCCTCGAAGAGCTTGGCGGTCTCCTCGCCGATGCGCGAACCGACGGTGACGACCTGGAGGCCGACGACATCGGTCTCCCCCGCCTCCTCGGGGCGGAAGAAGTCCGCCAGGCACAGCCGGCGGCCACGGCGCTGGCGCGGGAAGGTGAAGCGGGTGCGCTCGTTGCCCTGCTCGTCCAGGATGATCAGGTCGTCGTCCTTGGAGACGCACGGGAAGTAGCCGTAGACCACGGCCGCTTCGAGCAGGTTCTCGGTCTGCAGCCGGTCCAGCAGTCCGCGCAGGCGCGGGCGGCCGTCGGTCTCGACGAGTTCCTCGTACGACGGTCCCTCGCCGGTGCGGGCCTGCCTGAGGCCCCACTGGCCCTTGAACAGGGCGCCCTCGTCCAGCCAGGAGGCGTACTCCTTGAGCTGGATGCCCTTGATGACGCGGGTGTCCCAGAACGGCGGGGCGGGGATCGGGTTGTCGGTGGCGACGTCGGAGCGGACGTGCCCCTCTTCGGGGTGCTCCTCCTCGACCGTCGCGGCAGCGGCGCGCACCCGGCGCTGCTTGAGCTCGGGCAGCGTCGCCCCGGGCACGCCCCGCTTGACGCCGATCAGGGCGTCCATCAGGCGCAGGCCCTCGAACGCGTCGCGGGCGTAACGGACTTCGCCCTCGTAGATCTCGTGCAGGTCCTGCTCGACGTAGGCGCGGGTGAGGGCCGCGCCGCCGAGGATGACCGGGTAGTCGGCCGCGAGGCCGCGCTGGTTGAGCTCCTCCAGGTTCTCCTTCATGATCACCGTGGACTTGACCAGGAGCCCGGACATACCGATGACGTCGGCCCTGTGCTCGGCTGCGGCGTCGAGGATCGCGGAGACCGGCTGCTTGATGCCGAGGTTGACGACGTTGTAGCCGTTGTTGGACAGGATGATGTCGACGAGGTTCTTGCCGATGTCGTGGACGTCGCCGCGGACGGTCGCGAGCACGATGGTGCCCTTGCCGGCCTCGTCGCCCTCGACCTTCTCCATGTGCGGTTCGAGGTGGGCGACGGCGGTCTTCATGACCTCGGCGGACTGGAGGACGAACGGCAGCTGCATCTGGCCGGAGCCGAAGAGTTCGCCGACGACCTTCATGCCGTCGAGGAGGGTCTCGTTGACGATGTCGAGCGCGGGGCGGTCCTGGAGGGCCTCGTCGAGGTCGGCCTCCAGTCCGTTGCGCTCGCCGTCGATGATGCGGCGCTTGAGGCGCTCCTCCAGGGGCAGGGCGGCCAGTTCCTCGGCCTTGCCGGCCTTGAGGGACTTGGCCGTCGCGCCCTCGAACAGGGCCATCAGCTTCTGGAGGGGGTCGTAGCCCTCGGCGCGGCGGTCGTGGATCAGGTCGAGGGCGGTCTGCACCTCCTCCTCGCTGAAGCGGGCGATCGGCAGGATCTTCGACGCGTGCACGATCGCCGAGTCCAGGCCGGCCTTCACGCACTCGTCGAGGAAGACGGAGTTCAGGAGGATGCGGGCGGCCGGGTTGAGGCCGAAGGAGATGTTGGACAGGCCCAGGGTGGTCTGTACGTCCGGGTGGCGGCGCTTGAGTTCGCGGATCGCCTCGATGGTGGCGATGCCGTCCTTGCGGGACTCCTCCTGACCGGTACAGATGGTGAAGGTCAGGGTGTCGATGAGGATGTCCGACTCGTGGATGCCCCAGTTGCCGGTGAGGTCGTCGATGAGCCGCTCGGCGATCTCGACCTTCTTCTCGGGGGTGCGGGCCTGGCCCTCCTCGTCGATGGTCAGCGCGATCAGTGCGGCGCCGTGCTCCTGGGCGAGCTGGGTGACCTTCGCGAAGCGGGACTCCGGGCCGTCGCCGTCCTCGTAGTTGACGGAGTTGATGACGGCGCGGCCGCCGAGCTTCTCCAACCCGGCCCGGAGGACGTCGACTTCGGTGGAGTCGAGGACGATCGGCAGGGTGGAGGCGGTGGCGAAGCGGCCGGCCAGCTGCTCCATGTCGGCGACGCCGTCACGGCCGACGTAGTCCACGCAGAGGTCCAGCATGTGGGCGCCCTCGCGGATCTGCTCGCGGGCCATCTCCACACAGTCGTCCCAGCGGGCCTGAAGCATGGCCTCGCGGAACTTCTTCGAGCCGTTGGCGTTGGTGCGCTCGCCGATGGCCAGGTACGAGGTGTCCTGGCGGAACGGGACGGTCTGGTAGAGGGAGGCGGCGCCCGGCTCGGGCTGCGGGTGGCGCTCGGTCGGGGCGAGTTCGCGGACGCGCTCGACGACCTGGCGCAGATGCTCCGGGGTGGTGCCGCAGCAGCCGCCGACCAGGGAGAGTCCGTACTCGCGTACGAAGGTCTCCTGGGCGTCGGCGAGTTCGGGCGCGGTCAGCGGGTAGTGGGCGCCGTCCTTGCCGAGGACCGGCAGGCCCGCGTTCGGCATGCAGGACAGCCGGACGCGGGACTGGCGGGCGAGGTGGCGCAGGTGCTCGCTCATCTCGGCGGGGCCGGTCGCGCAGTTGAGGCCGATCATGTCGATGCCGAGCGGCTCCAGCGCGGTGAGCGCGGCGCCGATCTCGGAGCCCAGCAGCATGGTGCCGGTGGTCTCCACCGTCACCGAGACGATCAGGGGGACCTCGTAGCCCGCGGTCCGCATCGCCCGGCGGGCGGCGATGACCGAGGCCTTGGTCTGCAGGAGGTCCTGGGTGGTCTCCACGAGCAGCGCGTCGGCGCCGCCGGCCAGGAGGCCCTCCGCGTTCTGCTGGTAGGCGTCGCGGATCGCGGTGAACGTGGTGTGGCCGAGGGTGGGGAGCTTGGTGCCGGGGCCGATGGAGCCCAGCACCCAGCGCTGCCGGCCGTCCCGGGCGGCGTACTCGTCGGCTGTCTCGCGGGCGATGCGGGCGCCGGCCTCGGAGAGTTCGTGGACGCGCTCGGGGATGTCGTACTCGCCCAGAGCGGTGAGGTTGGCGCCGAACGTGTTGGTCTCGACGCAGTCGACGCCCGCGTCGAAGTAGGCGGAGTGCACGGAACGGACGATGTCCGGACGGGTGATGTTGAGGACCTCGTTGCAGCCCTCCAGCTGCTGGAAGTCCTCCAGGGTCGGCTCCTGGGCCTGGAGCATCGTGCCCATCGCTCCGTCGGCGACCACCACTCGGGTGGCGAGCGCGTCCCGGAGCGCGGACGCACGGGTCCGGCTGTCGGCGGAAGGGGTCAGTGGCGACGAGGCCATGAAAGGGGCTCCCTTATGGTGCGACGGCTGTCGGCTTTGCGCGGCCCGTGGAACTCTCCGCGGTGGGCGCACCTGGCCAGGGTAACCGGGTCCGCCACCCGGCGGTCGGGCCGTCCACGAGACGGACCTGGATGGCGTACGGACACCCGGCGGGAGACACGTGACACAACAGATGCCGTACGAGTATTAGCGGTGGGTCGGCATGGACCGGTAGTGTTCGACATTGCCGAACGACGGTGTCGTCAGCATGACGAAGTCCCGTCGGCGGATCAAAGGGGACGGAGGCAGTACGGCGATGGCACGGAACATCCAGTCGCTCGAACGGGCGGCCGCGATGCTGCGGCTGCTGGCGGGCGGCGAGCGGCGGCTCGGCCTCTCGGACATCGCCTCGTCGCTGGGCCTCGCCAAGGGCACCGCCCACGGCATACTGCGCACGCTCCAGCAGGAGGGCTTCGTCGAGCAGGACGACGCCTCCGGGCGCTACCAGCTGGGTGCCGAACTGCTCCGCCTGGGCACCACCTATCTGGACGTCCACGAACTGCGCGCGCGTGCCCTGGTGTGGACGGACGACCTGGCCCGCTCCAGCGGCGAGAGCGTCTATCTCGGCGTCCTGCACCAGCAGGGCGTACTGATCGTGCATCACGTCTTCAGGCCCGACGACAGCCGGCAGGTGCTGGAGATAGGGGCCATGCAGCCGCTGCACTCCACGGCCCTGGGCAAGGTCCTGTCGGCCTACGACCCGGTCGCCCACAGCGAGGTGATCGAGGCCGACCGCAAGCCCTTCACCGAACGCACCACGTGCGAGCTGGAGGGTGTCGAGCACATCCTCGACATCACCCGGGCTCGCGGGTACGCGGCCGACGTCGAGGAGACCTGGGAGGGCGTCGCCTCGGTGGCCGCGCCCATCCACGACCGGCGGCGGATGCCGGTGGGCGCGGTGGGCATCACGGGCGCGGTGGAGCGGCTGTGCCGGCCCGACGAGAGGGACGCGCTGCGCCCGGAGCTGATCGCGGCGGTGCGGGACTGCGCCCGCGCGGTGTCACGGGACCTGGGCGCGGGGCGGTTCTGAGGGCCGTATCGCGGCGGACGTGTCGCAGCGGGGTCGGAGTCCGAGAAACAGACGTGAAGGGCCGGGGCGCGGTGGCGCGTCCCGGCCTTCTCCGTACCCTGACATAACGGGCGAACCATCCGGCCGGTACGGAACGCGCTTGTTACCCGGCAGTACGCGTCTGACCAGCAAGATCGACAGCTCACAGCCATCAATAACGATCGTGTTTTCGACAACAGAACTCTTGACGCGCGTGTAACGCCCCGGCAAGACTCCCGTCCATCGGTCGGCATTGTCGAACACCTACCGGCAATACGCGTTAGAGTGTGACAACGCCAAGGGCCGGCATCGCTCTCACCCCCGAGGGCAGCTCGAACCACCGGAGGGACCCGGGGTTCGGTCCCCTGGACGAAGGACAAAGGAGTCGCGGGTGTCCAGCTCCGACATCTTCATCGGCGAGACCATCGGTACCGCCATACTCATCCTGCTCGGCGGCGGCGTCTGCGCCGCCGTGACGCTGAAGGCCTCCAAGGCTCGTAACGCGGGCTGGCTCGCCATCACCTTCGGGTGGGGCTTCGCCGTGCTGACGGCGGTCTACACCTCGGCGCCCCTCTCGGGCGCCCACCTCAACCCCGCCGTGACGCTGGCGCTCGCGCTCAAGAAGAACGGCATCTCCTGGAGCGACGTCCCGGTCTACTGGGGCGGGCAGCTGCTCGGCGCCATGATCGGTGCGGCACTGGTCTGGGTCGCCTACTACGGCCAGTTCCACGCCCACCTCACCGACAAGGAGATCGTCGGCGGTCCGGGTGCGCAGGCCACCACGGCCAAGGCCGTCGAGGCGCAGGAGAAGGGCGCGGGCCCGGTCCTGGGCATCTTCTCCACCGGCCCCGAGGTCCGCGTCGCCTGGCAGAACGTCGCCACGGAGGTCATCGGCACCATCGTGCTGGTGCTCGCGGTCCTCACCCAGGGCCTGAACGACAACGGCAACGGCCTCGGCGTCCTGGGCGCCCTGATCACCTCGCTGGTCGTCGTCTCCATCGGTCTGTCCCTCGGTGGCCCGACCGGTTACGCGATCAACCCGGCCCGTGACCTCGGTCCGCGTATCGTGCACGCCCTCCTGCCCCTGCCCAACAAGGGCGGCTCCGACTGGAGCTACGCCTGGGTCCCGGTGGTCGGTCCGCTGATCGGCGGCGCCATCGCCGCGGGCATCTACAACGTCGCTTTCGCCTGAAGCACCGGTAGACCAGTCCCCTTCACTTACGGAACCCCAGGAGCACACAGTGACCGACGCGCACACCGCCGGCCCCTTCATCGCCGCCATCGACCAGGGCACCACCTCCAGCCGCTGCATCGTCTTCGACCGGGACGGCCGTATCGTCTCCGTCGACCAGAAGGAGCACGAGCAGATCTTCCCCAAGCCGGGCTGGGTCGAGCACAACGCCAACGAGATCTGGACCAACGTCCAGGAAGTCGTCGCCGGAGCCATCCAGAAGGCCGGCATCACCCGCGACGACATCAAGGCCATCGGTATCACCAACCAGCGTGAGACCACGCTGCTGTGGGACAAGAACACCGGTGAGCCCGTCCACAACGCCATCGTCTGGCAGGACACCCGCACCGACGCCCTGTGCAAGGAGCTCGGCCGCAACGTCGGCCAGGACCGCTTCCGCCGCGAGACGGGTCTCCCCCTCGCCTCCTACTTCGCCGGCCCCAAGGCCCGCTGGCTGCTCGACAACGTCGAGGGTCTGCGTGAGCGCGCCGAGGCGGGCGACATCCTCTTCGGCACCATGGACACCTGGGTCATCTGGAACCTGACCGGTGGTGTCGACGGCGGCAAGCACTACACCGACGTCACCAACGCCTCCCGCACCATGCTGATGAACCTCCACACGCTGGAGTGGGACGAGAAGATCGCCGAGTCCATCGGCGTCCCGCTGGCCATCCTCCCGGAGATCCGCTCCTCCGCCGAGGTCTACGGCGAGGTCACCGGCGGCAAGCTGGGCGACCTGCTCGGCGGCATCCCGGTCGCCTCGGCGCTCGGCGACCAGCAGGCGGCCCTGTTCGGCCAGACCTGTTTCTCCGAGGGCGAGGCCAAGTCGACGTACGGCACCGGCACCTTCCTGCTGATGAACACCGGCGAGAAGCCGGTCAACTCGTACAACGGCCTGCTCACCACCGTCGGCTACCGGATCGGCGACCAGAAGGCGGTCTACGCCCTCGAGGGCTCGATCGCCGTCACCGGTTCGCTGGTGCAGTGGATGCGCGACCAGATGGGCCTGATCTCCACCGCCGCCGAGATCGAGACGCTCGCGCTCTCGGTCGAGGACAACGGCGGCGCCTACTTCGTGCCGGCCTTCTCCGGTCTGTTCGCCCCGTACTGGCGCTCCGACGCCCGCGGTGTGATCGCCGGCCTGACCCGGTACGTCACCAAGGCGCACCTCGCGCGCGCCGTCCTGGAGGCGACGGCCTGGCAGACCCGTGAGATCACCGACGCCATGACGAAGGACTCCGGTGTCGAGCTCGCGGCCGTCAAGGTCGACGGCGGTATGACCTCCAACAACCTGCTGATGCAGACCCTCGCCGACTTCGTGGACGCCCCCGTGGTCCGCCCGATGGTCGCCGAGACGACCTGCCTCGGCGCCGCCTACGCCGCCGGTCTCGCCGTCGGTTTCTGGACCAGCACCGACGACCTGCGCGCCAACTGGCGCCGGGCCGCCGAGTGGACCCCCAACATGGCCGCAGAGAAGCGCGACCGTGAGTACAAGAGCTGGCTCAAGGCCGTCGAGCGGACGATGGGCTGGCTCGAGGACGAAGAGAGCTGACGAGGGCCGGGCGAGGGCTTCACCGGGCCCTCGCCGAGCTCGGCAGGCTCTGAGCGAGCTCCGACAGAGCTCTGATGAGGAGTAAGAACCCGAAATGACCAGTCAGACCACCCTGCAGTCCGTGCCTGCCCTGGGTACGCACCCGGCCTCCGGCTCCCACCCGAGCCGGGCCGAGACCCGGGAGCAGCTCTCCAAGGCGTCGTACGACCTTCTCGTGATCGGCGGCGGCATCCTGGGCATCTCCACCGCCTGGCACGCCGCGCAGTCCGGCCTCAGGGTGGCTCTGGTCGACGCCGGTGACTTCGCCGGCGCCACCTCTTCCGCCTCCTCCAAGCTGCTCCACGGCGGTCTGCGCTATCTGCAGACCGGCGCGGTGAAGCTGGTGGCGGAGAACCACTTCGAGCGCCGTGCGGTCTCCCGTCAGGTGGCTCCCCACCTGGCGAACCCGCTCACGTTCTACCTCCCCGTGTACAAGGGCGGGCCGCACGGCGCGGCGAAGCTCGGGGCGGGCGTGTTCGCCTACTCCGCGCTCTCCGCGTTCGGTGACGGCGTCGGCCACCTCCTGTCCCCCGCGAAGGCGGCGCAGGACGTGCCCGAGCTGCGCACCGACAACCTCAGGGCCGTCGCCGTGTACGGCGACGACCAGATGAACGACGCCCGGATGGCGCTGATGACGGTCCGCGCGGCCGTCGAGGCGGGTGCGGTGGTCCTGAACCACGCCGAGGTGACCGGGCTGCGGTTCACCAAGGGCCGGGTGACGGGCGCGGACCTCAAGGACCGTACGAGCGGTGACGAGTTCGGCGTCAACGCCCGCCTGGTCCTGAACGCGACCGGCCCCTGGGTCGACCACCTGCGCAGGATGGAGGACCCGAACGCGGCGCCGTCCATCCGTCTGTCCAAGGGCGCGCACCTGGTGCTCAAGCGCACCTCCCCGTGGAAGGCCGCGCTGGCCACCCCGATCGACAAGTACCGCATCACCTTCGCCCTGCCCTGGGAGGACATGCTCCTTCTCGGCACCACCGACGAGGAGTTCGAGGGCGACCCGGCGGATGTCGCGGTCACCGAGAAGGACATAGCCCAGATCCTGGACGAGGCCGCCTTCTCGGTCCGCGACCAGCAGCTGAGCCGTGACCTGATCACCTACTCCTTCGCGGGTCTGCGGGTGCTGCCGGGCGGGCCGGGCGACACGGCGAAGGCCAAGCGCGAGACCGTGGTCACGGAGGGCCGTGGCGGGATGCTGTCCGTCGCGGGCGGCAAGTGGACGACCTTCCGGCACATCGGCCGTACGGTGATGCAGAAGCTGGAGGCCCTGCCGGGGCACCCCCTGGGCGAGGACTTCGAGCCGATCTCCTCGCTGCCGAAGAAGCTGCCGCTGCCCGGTGTCGCGAACCCGCGCGCGGTCGCGCACCGGCTGCTCGTGGACAACCCGGCGCCGGGGCCGCGGATGGCCGCCGACACGGCGAAGCACCTCGCCACGCACTACGGCTCGCTGGCCTTCGACATCGCCCGCCTGGCGAACGAGAACCCCGAGCTGGGCGAGCGCGTCCACCCGGACGCCCCGGAGATCTGGGCGCAGGTCGTCTACGCCCGGGACCACGAGTGGGCCGAGACGCCGGACGACGTGCTGCGCCGCCGTACGACGCTGACGATCCGGGGTCTGGCGACGGACGAGGTCCGGGCCGGGGTGCAGGACCTGCTCGACAAGAAGTAGACCGCGCACCGGCCCCTTCCCCGACCAGGGCCGACCGCGCCGAGGAACGGCCCCTCTCCCCCAGGGGCCGGGACCCCCATGAAAGGGGCGGCTCCGTGCAGACGGAGCCGCCCCTTTCGCATTCGGTGGTGCGACGTCGGGTCAGCCCAGTGCGGCCACGACCGCGCGTACGGCGTCCACGTCCGCCAACTCCTCGCGCCGCAGGATCAGTTCGCGCCCCAGCAGCAGGGCCCGACGGGATGCGGGTACCGGATCGGGCAGCGTCGTGAGGTCGGTCAGATGGGCGAAGCCGATGATTCTGCGGATGATCTCCGTGCCCGCGAAGCCCAGGGAATCCGTCCAGACCCGGCGCAGGAAGCGGTCCAGGTAGGCGTCGTCGAAGAAGGTGTCGACGCGGGTCGGCCACAGCCGGCGGAACTCCGTCTCGAACGCCTCCCAGGAGAGGCGGAGTTGGTCGCCGTGGTCGGTCAACGTGCCCAGTGCCCGCGCCCGTTCCTCCGACACCAGTGCGTTGGCCCAGTAGAGGCCGAGGTCGAAGCCGATCGGGCCGACGAAGGAGAACTCGGGGTCGAAGACACGGACCACGGGGGCGCCTTCGCGGGTGCCGACCATGACGCTGCCGGAGTGCAGGTCGCCGTGGAGGAGGGCCTGGGCGCCGGTCATGAAGGCATGGCGGAGGTCCGCCACCTCGGTGCGGAGCCGGCTGTCGGCGCGGAACTCCGCCGCCAGGTCGTCCAGGCCCTCGTGCCAGTGGTTGTGTTCGTGCTCGATGTACGGCTCGGAGAGGACCACGTCCTCGGTGATCTTGCAGAGTTCGGGGTTGACCGAGGTGGCGATCAGCGCCTTGCGTTCGGCGGACGCGAGGCCGAAGTCGCTGGTGGAGAAGGAGAGTCGGGCGACCAGGCGGCCGATCTGCGGGGAGGTGTGGGGGCCGTAGGAGGCGCCCTCGTTGAGGAGGGTGCGCAGGACCTCCAGGTCGGAGAGGTCCTCCATGACGAGGGCGTGGTTCTCACGGTCGTAGCCGTGGATCGCCGGGATCTCGTCGGGGGCGACCTTGGCGAGTTGTTCGTAGGCGCGGGCCTCGGCGTCGGCGCGGTCGGGGCTCAGCGGCCAGGAGGGGCCGGCGACCCGGACCCAGGGCAGCGCCTGCTTGAGGGCGAGGCTGCGGGTGCCGGCGGCGTTCGAGGCGAGGAAGACACGGTTGACGTTGCCGTCCGACACCTCGCGGACGTGGATGTCGCTCACATCGTCCCAGTGGCCGCGCTCGCGCAGGTAGGCCGGGATGTCGTCGGTCTCCAGGATGCGGTAGCCCATCGGGTGAACTCCTCGAACTTCCTTATGCGGTGCGGCGCTTGGACAACGTGAAGCTGAAGACGAGGGCGAGGATGAGCACCGCGCCCTCGACGACGTCCTGGGTGTAGTACGGCAGGCCCTTGATGGTCAGGCCGGTGGTGATGATGCCGATCAGGACGGCGCCCAGGGCGGTGCCCCAGACGTTGGGGCGGCCCCGGCCGAGGACCGACGTGCCGACGAGGGCGACCGCGACCGCCTCCAGGAGCTGGGAGGTGCCGGCCGAGACATCGCCCTGGCCGATGCGGGACGCCAGGATCAGGCCGCCGATCGAGGCGAGGACGCCGGAGATGACGTAGGCGAGGGCCCGGTACGCGCCGACGCGGATGCCGGCCAGGCGGGAGGCCTCGGGGTTGGCGCCGATGGCGTACAGGACGCGGCCCCAGCGGGTGCGGGCGAGGAAGACCCAGGCGGCGACCGTGAGTCCGCCGAAGATCAGGACGGAGACGGGGATGCCGAGGACCGTGCCGCGGTCGATCTTCAGGAAGCCGGCGGTGAACGTGCCGGGGGCCGTCCGCCCGTCGGACATCGTCATGCCGGGGGTGATGGACTGCCCGTCGACCAGGATGAGCTTGCTGCCCTGGATGACGAACATGGTGCCCAGGGTGGCCAGCATGTCGGGGATCTTCAGTACGACGATGAGCAGCGCGTTGAGCAGGCCCGCGAGGGCGCCCGCGACGAGGACCGCGACGATCGCGACCGTGCCGATCTGGTTGTGCACGACCATCGTCTGGGCGGCGACCGAGACACCGAGGCCCGCGACCGCGCCGACCGACATGTCCATTCCGCCGACGGCCATGGTGAGGGTGACGCCGAGGCCGAGGATGGCGGCCACGGAGACATAGCGCAGGGTGTCGAGGAGGGTGGCCGACTCGCGGAAGGAGCCCTCGCTCAGCGCGAAGTAGAGGAAGAGCGCGACCGTGACGAAGATGAATCCGTACTTGATGACGGCGTTCTGGACGCGTACGGCGGCGGAGGTCACGGGCGGGATCGCCGCCTTGGCGGGGACCTCGGTGCTCTGGCTGGTGGTCATGGGTGCCTGCTTCCTTCGGCGGCCGGTGTCGGAGGGACTCAGACGGACGCGGAGATGGTCTGGATGACGCGGTCGCGCTCCGCGTCCTCGCCGTACGCGTCGAGGTGGATCTCACCGCCGGCGAGGACGACGACCCGGTCGGCGATCTCGAGGATCTCGTCGACGTCGGCGGACAGGACGAGGACGGCCGAGCCCTCGGCGGCGAGCCCGCGGGCGCGACGGCCGATGTCACGGCGGGCGCCGATGTCCACCCCTCTGAACGGCTCGTCCAGGATGAGGACGCGCGGTGTCTCGGCGAGCCAGCGGCCGACGACGACCTTCTGCTGGTTGCCGCCGGACAGCTCCTCGACGGCGCTGTGCTCGTCGCGGGTGACGACACCGAGGGCCTGGATGGTGTCGCGGCCGAGCGCGTCCTCCTTCGCGGTGTCGACGAGCCCGAGCCGGGAGAAGGACTTCAGGAACGGCAGCGAGATGTTCTGGGCCAGCGACCAGCCGGGGACCAGTGCGTCGGCGTGCCGGTCCTCGGGGACCAGATGGATTCCCGCGCGGATGGCGTCGGAGGGGCGGCGCGGCGCGTAGGGCCTGCCGTCCAGTTCGACCGTGCCGGCGGTGAAGGGCTCGGCGCCGAACAGACCGCGGGCCAGTTCGGTCTTCCCGGCGCCCAACAGGCCTACGACGCCGGTGACTTCGCCGGTGCGCAGATCGAGGTCGAGCGGGGCGCGGCCCTCGAAGAGCCGTACGCCCCGCAGGGACAGGACGACGTCTCCCGAGTCGCCTTCGCGCACCGGGCGGGCCGTGGCCGCCTCCTGCGCCTGGGCGAGCATGGCGCGCAGGGCCGCGTCCCAGTCGAAGGGCCTGGTCTGGTCCTCGGTGAGACGGCCGTCCCGGAGGACGACCAGACGGTCGGCCAGCGCGTCGATCTCACCGAGGCGGTGGGAGACGTAGAGGACCGCGATGCCGTCCTCGCGCATCTTCTCGACGAGCGCGAACAGGCGCTCCGCCTCGGCGGCGGAGAGCGCGGAGGTCGGCTCGTCGAGGATCAGCAGCCGGGGCCGGGTGGCCAGGGCGCGGGCGAGGATGAGCAACTGGCGGTCGGAGATGCCGAGTTCGCTCACGTCCTGCTTCAGGAGCGCGTCGCTCCAGTCCAGTTCGAGGCCCGCCTGGATCTCGCGGGCCCGGGCGAGGACCCGGCGACCGTTGAGGAACGGGTTGCCGCGCCTTTGGGCCAGCTCCTCGAAGACCAGGTTCTCGGCGACGGTGAGGCCGGGCACGATGCCCTCGCCGATGCGCTGGTGCACCGTCTGGATGCCCAACTGGCGGGCGGCCAGCGGCGACTGGAGAGCGGCGGGCTCCCCGTCGACCCGCACCTGCCCGCCGTGGTCCGTGTGCACGCCCGACAGGATCTTGATCAGGGTGGACTTGCCGGCGCCGTTCGCGCCGAGCAGCGCGACCACGCTGCCCGGCGCGATGTCCAGCGAGACGGAGGCGAGCACCGTCTTGCCGCCGAAGGCCATGCTGACGTCGGACAGGGCGACGGCCGGCACCTCCTGGAGGGAAGCCTCAGTGGGCGACATTGGGGATCCAGTCCGCGGTGCTGACCTTGGAGAGGTTCAGCGCGGGCAGGGCCGTGCGCAGCTGGTCCATGTTCTCGATCTTGTTCTTGCGCAGGAAGTCCTGGGTGATGGCGACGGCCGGGAAGGAGACGGTGTCCTGGTCGAGCTGTCCGGCCAGCTCCAGGGCGGCGGTACGGACGACGGCCGCGCCGACCGCGGACGGGTCGGTGCCCGCGGTGGCGACCCAGGGGCTGTTCGCCGCGGTCATGTTCTGGATGTCGGCGTTGGAGACGTCCGCGCCGAAGACCTTCACCTTGGACTGGAGCTTCTTGTTCTGGACGGCGAGGACCGTGCCCTTGGCCAGTTCGTCGTAGGGGGCGAAGACGCCGGTCACGTCGGAGTGCTGGGTGAGGGCGGCGGAGACCAGGGGGACGTTGTCGGTGGCGGTCGAGTCGGTGACCTTGCCGACCTTGAACTGCTGCTTCCAGCCCTGTGCGGCGAGTTCCTTCGCCCAGACGGTGTTCCGCTTGTCGAGGGCCGCGTAGCCGGCCACGTTGACGTAGCCGACCTTGGCGTTCCTGCCGACCGACTTGGCCATCACGTCGAGGACGGCCTGCGCCATGCTGGCGTCGTCCTGCTCGGTGGAGACGACACCCTGGGTCTTGGTCTCGACGTCGTAGACGACGACCTTGATGCCCTTCTTCACGGCCTGGTCGATCTCGGGCTGGATGGTCGCCGGGAAGCCGTGGTCGATGATGATCGCCTGTGCGCCGGAGTTGATCGCGGAGGAGAGGTCGGTGGCCTGCTTGGCGTTGTCGGCCTGGGCGTCGTACACCGTCAGGTCGATGCCGAGGGCCTTGGCCTGGGCCTTGGCGCCGTTGCCCCACTGCTCGAAGTAGTCGCCGGCGCCGCTCTGCCGGACCAGGGCCACCTTGACGGCGCCCTTGTCGAAGGGGGCGGGCTTCTTGCCGGTGGCGGCGGAGGCCGAGGCGGCGGCGTTGCCGGTGTCCTTGGAGGCGTCCGTGGACTGCGAGCAGCCGGCCAGGAGCAGGGCGGAGGCGGAGGCCAGCGAGAGCGCGGCGAGGGGGACACGGGAACGGGACATGAGGGGCTCCAGGTGCAAGGGGTGGCGCAGAAGGGAGGAGGGGATGCTTGAACCGGAGCAGGGCGAAAAGAGCGCCAGCACGCGAAGGGGTGGCGGACACGTGCCCGGACAGGGCACGGCGGGGCTCCGGAGGGGGTCAGCGACAGCTGGCCGTGGTCGAACGGAGCAGGTCCACGTACAGCCGCCGCACAAGCAGCAGCGTCTTCATGGTCAGATCATGAGAACGTTTTCAGCCATGCGTCAAAGGAATGAACGCGCTTTCTCAATCCTTGAGACGACGACTACGTCACACCTGGTCGCGGCGGTCGCCCGAGTTACCATCACCGGACCGGCACCCGACCCGGCACAGTGAGGCCCCGATGATGACCACTCGCGCGACCGCGCTGCTCATGCCCCGCATGCGCCGCTGTCCCGGCGCGCTGTGTCACGGCTGAATCCCTGTTCGCCGCCGTCGCCCTTTCCTCCCCGCCCGTCCGGTGCTCGTCCCGGTATCCGGACTTCCCTTCCAGTCGACTGGAGTTGCTGCCATGACCCTGCTGACGACCTGGCCCGAGTCCGGCCCGGAGAGCCTGGTGCGCCGCACCTCGGATCCCGCGGAGATCGCCGAGGCGCTCAAGCCGCTGGGTGTGCGCTACGAGCAGTGGCCGGTCCGCGAGGACGTCCCGTTCGACGCCGACAGCGACACGGTGTTCGCCGCCTACGGCCCCGAGATCGACAAGCTGAACGCCGAGGAGGGCTTCACCACCGTCGACGTCCTCGGTCTGCACCCGAGCGACGACCCGGAGTTCCCGGCCAAGGCCAAGGCCGCGCGCGAGAAGTTCCTCCAGGAGCACACGCACGACGACGATGACGAGGTCCGCTTCTTCGTCTCCGGCTCCGGCATCTTCTACCTCCACGTCGGCGGCGAGGTGCACGCGGTCTTCTGCGAGAAGGGCGACCTGCTGGGTGTCCCGCGCGGCACCACGCACTGGTTCGACATGGGCACCCGGCCCTCGTTCACCGCGATCCGCTTCTTCCACGAGGAGGACGGCTGGATCGGCAACTTCACCGGCTCGACCATCGCCGGCCGCTTCCCGGACTACGACACGATCGCCGCCGGGTACCAGGCCGATCGGGCCGCCAAGTGAGCCTGCGGGGCCTGGCGTTCGACGTGGACGCGGTGGTGCTCGACATCGAGGGCACCACGAGCGCCACGGGGTTCGTCGTCGATGTGCTCTACCCGTACTCCCGCTCTCGTTTCGGAGCACTGCTCTCCCAGCGGAGCGGTGATCCGGACGTGGCGCGGGCGGTCGCGCAGGTGCGGGCGGAGATCGGCGACCCCGACGCCGACGACGCCCGTGTCGAGAAGACGCTCAACGCCTGGCTCGACGAGGACCGCAAGGCGACCCCGCTCAAGACCCTCCAGGGCGTCATCTGGTCCGAGGGCTTCGCCCGCGGCGACCTCGTCTCGCACTTCTACGACGACGTCGTCCCCCGGCTGCGCGCCTGGCACACGGCCGGCGTGCGGCTGTACGTCTACTCGTCCGGCTCGGTGGCCGCCCAGCGGGCGTGGTTCGCCGCCGGCCCGGAGGGCGATCTGCTGCCGCTGGTCTCGGGGTGGTACGACACCGAGAACGCCGGGCCCAAGCAGGAACCGGAGTCGTACGGCCGTATCGCCGAGGCGGTCGGCCATGCGCCGGACCGTCTTCTCTTCCTCTCCGACCGGCCCGGCGAGTTGGACGCGGCCCGTGCGGCCGGCTGGCACACGGTCGGGATCCGGCGGCCCGGGGAGCCGTATTTCGAGCAGGGGGTCGGCGACCACGCGGAGGCGGGGACGTTCGACGAGATCACCGTTTCAAGGAGCAGCACGTGACCGCCGAGATCAGCACGATCGACCTCGAGGAGGCGGGGGCGGTCCTCGCCGCCGAGTCAGCGCGTTTCGCGTCCTTCGGCTGGATGCGGGGCACCTCCGGGAACCTGTCCGTGGTGCTGTCCCGCGAACCGCTGCGGCTCGCGGTGACGGCCAGCGGGCACGACAAGGGGGAACTGACGCCCGCCGACGTGGTGTTGGTGGACGAGGACGGCGCCGCCGTGCAGGGAGGCAAGCCGTCCGCGGAGGCCGAGCTGCATGCGCGCGTGGCCGCGCTGACCGGGGCGGGGGCCGTGGTCCATGTCCACACGGTCGCCTCGGTGGCGATGGGGAAGCGTGAGCCGGGCGGGATCGTCTTCAAGGACGTGGAGATGCTCAAGGGGGTCGGGCAGCCGGCCCACGACGTCGAGGTGATCCTGCCGGTCATCGCCAACAGCCAGGACATGAAGGTGCTGGGCGACCGGCTGGAGGAGGCGCGCAACCCCCGGATGCCGGCCGTGGTCGTCGCGGGCCACGGGCTGTATGTGTGGGGTGCGGATCCGCGCCAGGCCCGGCACCACACCGAAGTCGTGGAGTGGCTCCTGGAGTTGGAGCTCACAGAGGGCTGAGACACGGCAAGGGGCCACCCCGGTTCGGGGCCTTGCCGTCGCCTGATCTCTTCGTCTACTTGAGGTGGTCGCCGGGCAGTTGCCCCGCCGACACCTCCAGCACGCCCCGCTCGGTCACCAGCCCCGTCACCAGCCGGCCGGGGGTGACGTCGAACGCCGGGTTGTGGCCGCGAGACTCGGCCGGAGCCACCCGTACCCCGCCCCACTCCAGCACCTCGGCCTCGGCGCGGAGTTCGATGTGGATGTCGTCGCCGGTCTTCGTGGACAGGTCCACGGTCGTCGTCGGCGCCGCCACCAGGAACGGGATGCCGGCGTCGGCGCAGGCGAGGGCCACGCCCACGGTGCCGACCTTGTTCGCGGTGTCGCCGTTGGCGGCGATGCGGTCCGCGCCCACGATCGCCACGTCGACCTCGCCGCGCAGGATGGTGCCGGCGGCGGCCCCGTCCGCCTGGACGTAGTGCGGGATGCCTTCCTGGACCAGCTCCCAGGCGGTCAGGCGGGAACCCTGGAGCAGGGGGCGCGTCTCGTCGGCGTGGACGACCTCCAGGCGGCCGCGGGCGTGCAGTTCGCGGATGACGCCGAGTGCCGTGCCCCAGCCCGCCGTGGCGAGCGCGCCCGTGTTGCAGTGCGTGAGGACGCGCAACGGCCGCTCCACGCCCACCCGTTCGAGCAGCCAGTCCGCACCGAACGCGCCCATCGCGCGGTTGGCCTCGACGTCCTCGCGCTGGACCGCCGCGGCCTCCTCGACGACGGCGTCCAGGCCCTCGGAGAAACGGGTCATGACCCGGTCCACGCACACCATCAGGTTGACCGCGGTGGGCCGGGCCTCACGTATCCGGGCGACGGCCGCCCGTGTCTCGGCCTCGGACCAGCCCTCACGCTCGCCCTGAAGGAGGGCGAGCGCCACTCCGTACGCCCCCGCCGCCCCGATCGCGGGGGCGCCCCGCACGACGAGGCGCTGGATCGCGTCCACCAGAGTGTCCACATCGCGGACGATCATGGTCTCGTTGCGGTGCGGAAGCAGGGTCTGGTCGATCAGCGCAAGGCCGGTTCCGGTCCAGTCGACGGCGCGCAGTTCCTGGGACATAACGGGACACTCCTGATGTTCCGATGGTGTCCAACACGCTACATGACCTGGGGGAACCACAGTTCGAGACAGTCGGGCGGGTGTCTGGAAACGGGTGTTACAGTCCAGCGCCCAGTCCGCACACCGAGACGAAGGAGGAAGCCCGTGCTGCTCACCAAGCGCCGGTTCCTCGACTTCGGCCGCTGTGCCGGTGACGGCTGTCGACGCTGAGCCTTCCCCCACCGCCCCGTCGCATCCCTCTCTCACGCGCTCACTGCCGAGCGTGTTTCGCCGTACCTCCGGAAGGTCCCCGATGCACCGCAGAAACCGTCGTGCCCTGCAGTTCGCCGCCCTCGCGGCGGGCACCGCGCTCCTCGCCACCGCCTGCAACGCCGCCGCCAAGAACGACACGTCCGCCGACTCCGCCAAGAGCGGCGGCACCTCGTTCACGCTGGTCACCCCGGACGCGGTCGGTCAGAACGAGTTCCTGAAGCTCGCCGTCACCGGCGTCGAGAACGCGGCCGAGCGGCACCACGGGACGCAGAAGGTCTACGAGTCGACGGACACCGCCTCCCAGCAGCAGAACGTGCAGGCCGCGGTGGACGCCAAGCCGGACGTCGTCGTGCTGGTCGGCTTCGAGTTCGCCGACATCGTTGCCCAGCAGGCCAAGGCACACCCGAAGCAGCAGTTCCTGGTGATCGACGCCTGCACCGCCAAGGCGTTCAAGAACGTCAGCTGCGCGGTCTTCCGAGAGCACGAGGGCGTCTACCTCGCGGGCGCCGAGGCGGGCCTGCTCAGCAGGTCCGGCAAGGTCGGCGCGGTCGACGTCCTCGACACGCCCCAGTTCCGGCGCTACAGCGACCCGTTCGCGGCCGGCGCCAAGAAGGTCGCCGCCACGACGCAGACCTCCACGCGTTTCGTCGGCGGCCAGTCCCCCTTCGACGACTCGGCCCGCGCCAAGGAACAGGCGAGCTCGCTGCTCTCCAAGGGCTACGACCAGATCATGGCGGCGGCCGCGGCCGGCAACTACGGCGTCTTCGAGGCCGCGAAGGCCAAGGGCGCCTTCGCGTACGGCGTCGACGTCAACCAGTGCCCCTCGTCGCCCGGCACGGTCGTCGACAATGTGATCAAGCGCACGGACATCGCCGTGGAGAAGGGCATCGACGCGGTCCTCGGGGGCAAGGCGGGCACCACCGTCTCCTACGGCCTGAAGGAGGGTGGCATCAGCCTGACCGGCCTGGAGGCCGGCGTGGACTCCTCGAAGTGCGTGATCGCCCAGCACCAGGACGTGCTGACGAAGGTGAAGGCGCTGCGCGACCAGATCGTCTCCGGAGAGCTGAAGGTCGATGACCCCGCCGCGAGCTGAGGCCGCGGAGGGCGCCGGTCAGGCCGACGTCGCCGTCGAACTCCGGGGAATCACCAAGCGGTTCCCCGGCACGCTCGCCAACGACGCCGTCGGCCTGACCGTCCGCCGCGGTGAGATCCACGCCCTGATGGGCGAGAACGGTGCCGGCAAGTCCACCCTCATGTCGGTCCTCTACGGCATGGAGCGCGCCGACGCCGGCTCGATCCGCGTCGACGGGCGTGAGGTGGACTTCGCGAGCCCGTCCGACGCCATGGCCGCCGGGCTCGGCATGGTCCACCAGAGCTTCAAGCTGTTCGACTCGCTGACGGTCGCCGAGAACGTCGTCTACGCCGCCGAGCCGCGCCGCTTCGGTCTGGTCGACCGGGCCGCGGCCCGGCGCCGGGTGCGTGAACTGGCCCGGGAGCACGGGCTGGCGGTCGATCCGGACGCCCGGGTCGGTGGGCTGCCGGTCGGTCTGCGGCAGCGTGTGGAGATCCTGAAACTGCTGCACCGGGGCGCCCGTACGCTCATCCTCGACGAGCCGACGGCCGTGCTCACGCCCGCGGAGGCGGACGCCCTGTTCACGGTCCTCAAGTCTCTTGCCGCACAGGGCCGTTCGGTCGTCCTCGTGACGCACAAGCTGCGCGAGGTGCTGGAGGGCAGCGACCGGGTGACCGTCCTGCGGGACGGGCGGGTCGTGGCCCGGCTGGTCACCGCCGAGACGACGGCGGACGAGATCGCCGCCGCGATGACCGGCCGCGCGGTCGAGCTGGACCGCGTCCACGCGCCGGGCGCACCGGGTGACGTCGTCCTCGACGTGAGCGGTCTGTCGACCGGCGCCGTGCACGATGTCCGGCTCACCGTGCGGGCGGGGGAGATCGTCGGTGTCGCGGGCGTCGCCGGAAACGGGCAGAGCGAACTGATCGAGGCACTGGCCGGACTGCGGCCGGTCACCGCCGGGCGCGTCTCGCTCGACGGCCGGGACATCACCCACGCCTCGGCCGCCGAACGCCGGGCGCGCGGGCTGGCGTACGTGCCGGAGGACCGTCACGCGGTCGGTACGGCGCCCGCGGCCTCGGTCGCCGACAACCTCGCGATGGGACACCACCGTACGAGGCTGTCGTCCCGCGGTCTGCTCGCGCCCGCGGCCGTCCGCGCACACGCGCGCACGCTGGTCGAACGCTTCGGCATCAAGGCCTCCTCGCCCGAGGTGCCCGCCTCGGCGCTGTCCGGCGGCAATCTGCAGAAGCTGTTGATCGGCCGTGAACTCGCCCATGAGGCACCGCTGTTGCTCGTCGAGCAGCCCACGCGCGGGGTCGACATCGGCGCCATCCAGAACATCCACGACCAGCTGATCGCCTACCGCGACGCCGGTCACGCGGTCCTGCTCGTCTCGGCCGAACTGAGCGAGATCCGGGGCCTCGCGGACCGCGTGCTGGTGATGTACGAGGGGCGGATCACGGCGTCCTACGGCAAGGACGAGGCGGACGAGCGGGTGCTGGGGCTGGCGATGGCCGGCGCCACCGCGACCGTGGAGGCCGTCGACTGACATGACCGACCGCATACTCGGAGCGCTCCGCTCCCCCATCACCTTCTCGGTCCTCGCCGGCGTGCTCATCGGCGCGCTCTTCCTCGTCGGCACCGGCGCGGACCCGGTCTCGGCCTACGAGGCGGTCCTCACCGGCTCGCTCGGCGGCGACGGCATCGGCTCCACGCTGACCACCGGCACCAGTGTGCTCGGCATGGCCCTCGCGCTGGCGATCCCGTTGCGCGCCGGGCTGATCAATCTGGGCGGCGACGGCCAGATGGTCCTCGGCGGCATCGCCGCGGCCGTGACCGGCCTCTACTCACCCCTGCCCGCACCCCTCACCGTCGTCCTGGCGCTCCTCGCGGGCATGGCGGCCGGCGCCGGATACGCCGTCCTGGCCGCTCTGTGCCAGAACCACTTCGGCGTTCCGCTCCTGGTCAGCAGCCTTCTGCTCAGCTATCCGGCGGTGTCGCTCGCCTCCTACCTGGCCCGCTACCCCCTCAAGGAGCCCGGGTCCAGCCTTCCGCAGACCCGTGCCCTGCCCGACGGGGTGGCGCTCCCGGCCTTCGGTGAGTCGACGGTGACCGTGGGACTGCTGCTGGTGCTCCTCGCGGCCGCCGCGTACTGGTTCACCGACAGGCGCACCGCCTTCGGCTACGAGATCCGGATGACCGGTCTCAACTCCCGTTTCTCGGCCTACGCCGGTGTCGAACGCCGGGTCCTGACGCTGAAGTTGCTGTCGGTCTCGGGCGCTCTGGCCGGACTCGTGGGCGCCGTCGGGGTGTTGAGCTTCCCGTACCGCTTCGTCGACGGCTCGCTCACCGCGCCGGGCTACACCTGGACGGGCCTGACGGCCGCGCTCCTCGCCGCGGCCGCGCCGCTCGGCACGGTCGTCGCGTCCTTCTTCTTCGCCGTCCTCCAGGTCGGCGGGCTGGCGATGGAGCGGACGACCGAGGTGCCGCGCGAGTTGACGCAGGTGCTGCAGGCCGTGGTGATCGTGTTCCTGGCGGCCCGACTGCGCTTCCCCGGCCGTTGGTTCGTCCGTCGCCCCGGCCGTCCCGAGGAGGCGGTGTGATGTTCTTCGACTCCGATCTCCTGATGTCGGCGCTGCGTGCGCTGACCCCGATCCTGCTGGCCGCGCTGGGCGGTGCGGTCTGCGAGCGGGCGGGCGTGTTCAACGTCGGCCTCGAAGGCATGATGCTGCTCGGCTGCTTCACCTCGGTGGCCACGAGCTGGTTCACCGGCAGCCCCTGGCTCGGTGTTCTGGCCGCCGCGCTCGCGGCCGCCGCCTACTCGCTGATCCTGGCCGTCGGCGCCGTGACGCTGCGCGGGGACGCCGTGGTGCTCGGAATCGCCATGAATCTCCTGGCGGTCGGCCTCACCAGCTTCCTCCTGCGTACGGTCTTCGGTGTGCAGGGCACTTTTGACAGCCCGTCTCTCGCCGGGCTCCCGCTGGTCGGTGGCTTCACCCCGCTCGCGTATCTCTCGTGGATCGCGGTCCCGGTGGCCGCGGTGATGCTGTCGCGGCATGTGTGGGGCCTGAGGCTGCGCGGGGTCGGCGAAGCTCCGGACGCGGCGGCGACACTCGGGGTCGGCCCCGCGAAGTACAAGTACGCCGCCGTACTGGTGTCCGGTGTGCTGTGCGGTCTCGCGGGCGCCCAACTCGCCCTCGGGAACGTCACGTTGTTCACCGAGAACATGACGGCGGGGCGCGGCTGGATCGCGGTCGTGGCCGTCATGCTGGGCCGTGCCGCGCCGGTCGGGGTGCTGCTGGCCGCGCTGCTCTTCGGTCTCGCCGAGGCGGCCGGCTTCCGTCTCCAGGGCCTCGGTCTGCCCCAGCAGGCGACCGATGCCGCGCCGTACGTGGTCACGCTCGGCGCCCTGTTCCTCTCGACGGCGCGCCGTCGCCGTACCCGTCCTTCCATCGGAGTCGCCTCATGACGCAGGACCTGCTGCCCATCACCCGGATACCGCGCTCGGGGCTGCCCGAGCGCGCGGTCGTCGTCGGCGACCCGGCGCGCGCGGCGGCCGTCGCCGCGCTGCTCGACGGTGCCGAAGAGGTGTCGTACCACCGTGAGTACCGTGTGTTCAGCGGGAGTTGGAAGGGGCTGCCGGTCACCGTGGCCTCGCACGGGGTGGGGGCGCCGGGCGCGATCCTGCTGTTCCAGGAGCTGGCGGACGCGGGGGTGCGCACCTTTCTGCGGTTCGGGACGGCGGGCGCGATGAAGCCGGGCATCGGGGACGGCGACCTCGTCATCGCGGAGGCGGCCGTCCGCGACGACGGTGTCACCCCTCAGCTGCTGCCCCCGGAGTACCCGGCGGTCTCCTCCCCCGAGGCGGTGTTCGCGCTGCTGCGCGCGGCCCGTGCGGCCGGCGCACCGCACCACCGGGGCATCGTGTGGACACGGGCGGCCTTCCAGCCGGGCCTGATCCCGCTGTTCTCCTACGACGGTGCCGGACTGGCCGCCATCGAGATGGAGTTGTCCGCGCTGCTGGTCACGGCCTCGCTGCGGGGGCTGGTCGCCGGTGGCGTGCTGGTCGTGGACGGGGCGAACGCGGACGAGCTGGTCGACGAGGAGAGCACCGGCGGCTACGACCCGCATCGCGAGGTCGTCGCGGCGGGCGTCGAGCGCGGCGCGGTGGTGTCGCTGGAGGCGCTGCGTCTGCTGGCCGAGGAGTGTCCGGCATGAGCATCGACCTGTTGGTGCACGGCGGGGACGTACTGACCGTCGACGAGGCCGGGACCGTCGTACGGGACGGGGCGGTCGCCGTCCATGAGGGCGAGATCGTCGCCGTGGGGACGGCCGAGGAGGTGCGGGCCCGGTTCACGGCCGCGGACGTCATCGACGCGGCGGGCTGTCTCGTGCTGCCCGGTGGGCGGGTGCTGATGCGGGACCGGGCGCTGACCACGCTGGACGAGGCGGCGGTGGTCCAGGAACTGGAGGCGCTCGTCTGACCTGAGCGTTCGCCGTCCCGGTCAGCCGACTGAACCCCCATAATGACGTAAGACATCGGATGTCTTTACGGCATATGTTCTACGGCAAACGTGAACCACAGGGAGGCCGGCCATGGCAGTCACCGACGAGGCGATCGAGAAGATCAAGGGCATGATCGTCTCCGGTGCCCTGCGCCCCGGCGACCGGCTGCCCAAGGAGAGTGAGCTCGCCTCCGAGCTGGGCCTTTCCCGCAACTCCCTGCGGGAGGCGGTGCGCGCCCTGTCGCTGATCCGGATCCTGGACGTACGGCAGGGCGACGGCACCTATGTCACCAGCCTGGACCCGCAGCTCCTGCTCGAAGCGCTGAGCTTCGTCGTCGACTTCCACCGCGACGACACGGTCCTGGAGTTCCTGGCCGTGCGCCGCATCCTGGAGCCGGCCGCGACCGCGATGGCGGCCACCCGGATCAGCGAGCAGCAACTGGACGCGCTCGCCGCCCAGTTGGACAAGCTCGGCGAGGCCCCGTCGGTGGAGGAGCTGGTCGCCTGCGACCTGGACTTCCACCGGGGCATCGTGCAGGGTTCCGGCAACTCGGTGCTCTGCTCCCTTCTCGACGGTCTCTCCGGCCCCACCACCCGGGCTCGTATCTGGCGCGGTCTGACCCAGGAGGACGCGGTCAGCCGCACCCTGCGCGAGCACCGGGCGATCCTGTCGGCCCTGCGGGACCGGGACGCGGAGGCCGCCCGCTCATGGGCGACGGTGCACATCGCGAGCGTGGAGCAGTGGCTCAGGGCGTCGCTCTGAGGATCATGGCGCCGGGGGGTGGTCCGGGGTGGCGATCTTGTGTGTTCGCGGGGCCCGGACGGGGCAGTGATCCGTTCACTCCCCCGTGCAAGGGGGCTGCGGGCGCCCCCGCCGGACGCCGTAAGGTTGGTGGGTCAAGCGAGGGCACGTCGGAAGGAGGCCTGGGTGATCGAGCTCGAGGGGGTTCCCGAGCTGATCGACCCGGTCATGGTGGCCGCGTTCGAAGGCTGGAACGATGCCGGCGACGCCGCCTCCACCGCGGTCGCGCATCTGGACAGGGAGTGGAAGGGCGAGGTGTTCGCGGCGCTGGACGCCGAGGACTACTACGACTTCCAGGTGAACCGCCCCACGGTGTGGTTGGACGGCGGGGTGCGGAAGATCACATGGCCGACGACCAGGTTGTCGGTGGTCCGGGTCGGCGGTGACAAGCCGCGCGACCTGGTGCTCGTCCGGGGTATCGAGCCGTCCATGCGGTGGCGTTCGTTCTGCAACGAGCTGCTGGGCTTCGCCCATGAGCTGGGCGTGGAGCTGGTGGTCATCCTGGGCGCCCTGCTGGGCGACACCCCGCACACCCGTCCGGTCCCGATCAGCGGGACCACGTCCGACCCGGACCTGGCGCAGCGCATGGACCTGGAGGAGACCAAGTACGAGGGGCCCACGGGCATCGTCGGCATCCTCCAGGAGGCGTGCACACACGCGGGCGTGCCGGCGGTCAGTCTCTGGGCCGCCGTACCGCACTATGTGTCGCAGCCGCCCAACCCGAAGGCGACGCTGGCACTGCTCAACCGCCTTGAGGACCTGATCGACGTGCGCATCCCGCTGGGCGAGCTGCCCGAGGACGCGCGCGCGTGGCAGGTGGGCGTGGACCAACTGGCCGCCGAGGACAGCGAGGTCGCCGAGTATGTGCAGACGTTGGAGGAGGCCCGCGACACGGCGGAGCTGCCGGAGGCGTCGGGTGAGGCCATCGCGCGCGAGTTCGAGCGGTATCTGAGACGGCGGGACGGATCGGGTCCGGCGGGCGGCGGGCACGCCACCGCGGACGGCAGCGACAGCACGTCCTATCTCCGGGACAACCCCGGCCCCCGGGCGAAGCCGTCCAAGCCCCCGAAGCCGGACGCGGAGGACGACGAGTCGTCCGAGGACTGACGAACACGGCGCACCGCCCTTCGCGTGTCGGGAGTTTCCGGCCGGTTTGGGCACCGCCGGAGCAGGAGCTGATCGTCGTCGGCCGCCCCGAGACCCGACATGTTCCTCGGCGACGAACAGCTCTCCCTGGAACCGCTGTTCGGCAGCGAGGAGCGGCTGCGGCAGTCGGCCCTCGCGTCGAGCGCCGCCCCCGTGCCGGATCTCGCGCCGGCAACGGCGCCGAGTCGCTGGACGACGCCCTCTACGAGCGCCGCCCGGACGACTTCCCCCCAACATCGTGCGCAGCGTGCGGATCCAGCGGATCTGACCGGCGGCGGTGCACACGCCGGGACGCACGAGAGGGGCGCTTCTCCGCGAGGGAAGCGCCCCTCTTGTGTGTCCGTCCTCGCTACAGGGCCACGCCCAGCAGAGCGTCCACGGCGCGCGATACGACGCCGGGCGCGCCGGTGTCCGTACCGCCCTCGGCGTCCTGCCGGGCGACCCAGCGGTCGACGGCGGCGAGCGCGGCCGGGGCGTCCAGGTCGTTCGCGAGGGCCTCGCGCATCTCCTCGACGAGTGCCTCGGCGGGCGGGCCGTCGGGGCGGGAGACCGCGGCGCGCCAGCGGCCGAGCCGGGCCACCGCGTCGGCCAGCACCTGGTCGGTCCACTCCCAGTCGGCCCGGTAGTGGTGGGCGAGCAGGGAGAGCCGTATGGCGGCGGGGTCGACACCGTCGCGGCGCAGCTGCGACACGAAGACCAGGTTGCCCTTGGACTTGGACATCTTCTCGCCGTCGAGCGCGACCATGCCGGCGTGCACATACGCCTTGGCCATGGGGAACTCACCGGTGAGCACCTGGGCGTGCGAGGCGCCCATCTCGTGGTGCGGGAAGGCGAGGTCGGAGCCGCCGCCCTGGACGTCGAAGGTCATGCCGAGGTGGTCGAGGGCGATGGCGACGCACTCGATGTGCCAGCCGGGGCGGCCACGCCCGAGCGAGCCGCCGTCCCAGCTGGGCTCGCCCTCACGGGCGGCCATCCACAGCATCGGGTCGAGCGGGTTCTTCTTGCCCGGGCGGTCCGGGTCACCGCCGCGCTCCGCCGAGAGGAGGCGCATGGCGGCCGCGTCCAGGCGGGAGACCTTGCCGAAGTGGGGGTCGGACTCGACGGAGAAGTAGATGTCCCCGTCGAGGTCGTAGGCGGCGCCGGCGTCCCGCAACCGCTCGACGAGCGGCACGATGCCGGGTATCGCCTCGACCGCGCCGATGTAGTGCCGGGGCGGCAGCATCCTCAGGGCGGTCATGTCCTCGCGGAAGAGGGCCGTCTCCTGCTCGGCGAGGGCGACCCAGTCGACGCCGTCACGCTCGGCCCGCTCCAGGAGCGGGTCGTCGACGTCGGTCACGTTCTGGACGTAGTGGACCTGGCGCTTGGTGTCGAGCCACACGCGCTGAACGAGGTCGAACGCGTTGTAGGTCGCCGCGTGACCCATGTGGGTCGCGTCGTACGGCGTGATGCCGCAGACGTAGAGACGGGCGACGGGACCGGGGTCGAGGGTGACCGGACCGCCGGTCGCGGTGTCGTGGATCCTCAGGTCGCGGCCCTGACCAGGCAGGGCGGGGACCTCGGAAGCGGGCCAGGCATGCATGTCATGAGCCTAACCGGACGGATGTTCCGTATACGAACCGGACCGGGCCGGATGGCCGGTAAGGCGTTCTTGCGCACTACGGCACAGTGTGCTCCTACACCGGCGGCCACGGAATGGCCGGCCACTCACCGCTCGGCTCCGGGTGCCTGCCCGTCTCCAGGAGTACGGCGACGCGCGCCCGGGTGGCGTCGAGTTCCGCGCCCGTGATCAGGGCGCTCAGCCTGCCGGCCAGCGCTCCTTCGGCTCCCAGGGCGTCCTGGAGGCCCTTGAGTACCTCCAGCGCCTCCGGGGTCAGCGGCTCGCCCGCCCAGCCCCACAGGAGGGTTCTGAGCTTGTTCTCCGTGTTGAAGGTCACTCCGTGGTCGATGCCGTAGAGACGGCCTTCGGCGGTGGGCAGCAGATGGCCGCCCTTGCGGTCCGCGTTGTTGATCACGGCGTCCAGGACGGCGAGCCGGCGCAGCCGCTCGTCGTCGGCGTGGACCAGTAGTGCCGTCCTGTCGTCGCCGACGTCGGCGAACCCGATCGCCTTCCACCCGGGCTCGGGCTCCTCGCCGTCGACCAGGGCGAGCAGCTCGGCCGTGTCTCCCTCGGTGGTCACCTCGATCCACAGCTGGACCATGCCCTCGCCGTACGGCCCCTCGCGCAGCACGGTGGGCGGTACGAGCCCCCAGCCGGTCGCCTCGGAGACCTCGTAGGCGGCCACCTCCCGCCGGGCGAGGTTGCCGTCGGGGAAGTCCCACAGCGGCCGCTCGCCGGCGACGGGCTTGTAGACGCAGGCCGCCTCGCGGCCCTCGTGCGCGACGGTGCAGTACAGGGCCGCGTTGGACGCCTCACGGATGCGGCCGCGGACGGTGAGCTCGCCGTGCGTGAGCAGACCGGCGAGCGGTTCGTCGGTCGTCACGCCCCGCGGCGGTATCCGTTCTGGCGCGGACATACGTGTCCTTCCGGGTCGAGCGGGAGGCTGCACAGCGGACACGGCGGCCGCCCGGCGTTGACGACGTCCAGGGCGCGCTTGGCGAAGGCCCTCGCCTGCGCGCCGGTCAGCCGGACCCGCAGCATCGGGGGTCCGTTCTCCTCGTCCTGCAGCAGGCGCTCCTCGGCCTCGGCGAGGTCCTCCTCGGACTCGGCGTCGAGCTCCACGAGGGCCTGCGCCTCGACGATCATGCGCTGTTCCTCGCCGTCCCAGGCGAGGGCCATGGTGCCGACCCGGAACTCCTCCTCGACGGGAGTGTCCAGGGGGTCGCTGTCGGAGATCTCGGTGGGCGCCACGGCCGGGACCGCGGCATTGCCGCCACTGCGCCGGACGACCTCGTCCAGCAGCTCGTCCATCCGCTCGGCGAGGGCGGCGACCTGGGTCTTCTCCAGGGCCACGCTGGTCACCCGGGCGCCTGCGATGGCCTGGAGGAAGAACGTACGGCGCCCGGGCAGCCCGACCGTACCGGCCACGAAACGGTCCGGGGGGTCGTAGAGGAACACCTGACGGGACACGTCCTGTCTCCTGGAGTCGTGGATGGGTACGCCGCTACTGCGACCGCTTCACCCTACTGCTCCCGACGATCACGGTGCGCCCGCACCGCCCCCGACCGTCGCGTCGCCGGCCGGGGGTTCCTCGCGGGGCGCCAGTGACGCGAAGTCACCGGTGTCGCCGAGGCGTACGAGAAACGGCCTCAGGCGTGTGTAACGGATCGCGGTGATGGAACACGGTTCAACGGAGATCCTCTGGAAGAGGTCGAGATGAAGTCCGAGTGCGTCAGCGACGAGGGACTTGATGATGTCGCCGTGCGAGCACATCAGGTAGACGGCGTCGGCGCCGTGGTCACGCTCCACGCGCGCGTTCCACTCACGGACCGCCTCGGCGGCACGGGTCTGCATCGCCCGCATCGACTCGCCGCCGGGGAAGGCCGCGGCCGACGGATGGGCCTGGACCACCTCCATCAGCGGCTCGTCCTTGAGTTCGGCGAGCTTGCGGCCGGACCAGTCGCCGTAGTGGGCCTCCCCGATCCGCTCGTCGGTGTGCGCGGTCAGTTCGGGCCGGGCGTCCAGGAACGGCCGGATCGTCTCCTGACAGCGCTGCAACGGGCTGCTGACCACCTCGGCGACGGGCAGCCCCGCCAGCCGTCCGGGCAGCGCGGCGGCCTGCGCGGCCCCTCGTTCGTCGAGCGCCACCCCGGGCGTCCACCCGGCGAGCAGCCCCTCGGTGTTGGCGGTGGAACGTCCGTGCCGGACCAGGATCAACGTGGGCATGCGGCCAAGGGTAGGCGCACGGCGGGGTGCGCCCACGCGTGTACGGCGGGAGAATACGCTCCGTGATCGTCGACTGCGCCATCTACCGGGACGGGCACCGGACGGAGGGTCCGGCGGATCTCTCCGACGCCCTCACACAGTGCCGTCGTGGGCGGGACGCCTTCGTGTGGATCGGCCTGTACGAGCCGACGGAGACCGAGTTCGCCCGGGTCACCAAGGAGTTCGGGCTGCACCCACTGGCCGTCGAGGACGCCCTCACCGCCCACCAGCGGCCCAAGCTGGAGGTCTACGACGACTCCCTGTTCATGGTCATCAAGCCGGTCGGGTACGAGGCGAAGAACGACATCGTCACCTCCGGCGAGGTCATGGTGTTCGTCGGCGACTCATTCGTGGTGACGGTACGGCACGGCGAGGAGGCGCCGCTCGCGGCCGTACGGCATCGGCTGGAGGAGGAGCCGGAGATGCTCCGGCACGGCCCCACGGCGGTGCTGTACTCGATCGCCGACGCCGTGGTCGACCACTATGTGGAGGTGGCCGGCGAACTGGGCACCGACCTGGAGGAGCTGGAGGCGGAGGTGTTCTCGCCGACGGCCGGGGGCTCACGGCTCACGGCGTCGCGCATCTACGCCTTCAAGCGGCAGATCCTGGAGTTCCGCCGGGCGACCGGCCCGCTGGCCCAGCCGCTGGACCGGCTGGCGGGCGGTGGTGTCTTCGGGGTCCGGGTGCCGTTCGTGCACGACAAGGCGCGGCCCTTCTTCCGGGACGTCAACGACCACCTCACGCGCGTGAACGAGTCCGTGGACGGTCTGGACCGGCTGGTCTCGGACGTCCTGTCGGCGCACCTGGCGCAGATGAGCGTGCGGCAGAACGACGACATGCGGAAGATCTCCGCATGGGCGGCCATGGCCGCGGTCCCCACGATGATCGCGGGGATCTACGGCATGAACTTCGACCACATGCCCGAGCTGCACTGGCTGTGGTCGTACCCGGCGGTGATCCTGGCGATGGCCGGCCTGGAGGTGCTGCTGTACCGGCTGTTCAAGCGCAGGGGCTGGCTGTAGGCCGGGGACGGCCGGGAGTCCGGGGACGGCCGGGAGTCCGGTGTGGGCTCGGGCTCCTGTTCGGAAGTCCGGCTCAGGCGAACTCGGCCGCCGGGCCCGCCGGTCCGCTGAGGGCGTCGCGCCGCTCCGGCATCCGCAGGCTCACCATGCGCCGCCAGCCCGCGCACCGCTCGTAGGCGTACACCGCGTGGATGCCCGCGGCGAGGACGGCCGACTTGGCCCGGGGCCAGCCGAGGATGCGGCCCATGTGGTCCATGACGGCGAGGCTGACATCCCGGTAGACGCGGATCTCCGCGAGGGCGCACTCCCGCAGGGTGTGCTGGATGGCACGCCCGTGACCGGCGTGCGCGAGGCGCAGCAGCTCCTCGTGGCAGTAGGCGAGGTGGTTGTCCTCGTCGTTCGAGATCATCCTGACCGCGCGGCCGAGGTCGGGATGGTCGGCGAAGTGCCTGCGCAGGAGTTCCATCTGCTCGGCGGCGCGCTGCTCGGTGACCCTGCTGTGGGCGAGGTAGGTGACGATGTCCCGCGCGGTCAGCGCCTCGTCGCTCTTGAGCTTCTCGTGGGCGAGGCCGATGCCGTGCCGCTCCAGGAGCATGGTGTAGTCGGTCTCCGGTGGCACCGGGACGGGCTCCAGACCGCGTTTCTTCATCAGGGCGTTGAAGATCCGGCCGTGCTTGTCCTCGTCGGCGCCGTGGCGGGCGATCTTCGGGGCGAGGGCGCGCTCGCTCTCCGGTACGAGTGCGGCGATCCGGCCGTTCTCCCAGCCGCCCTGCGACTCCCCGCTGGCGGCGATCGAGCAGAACAGCGCGAAGGACCGGTCGTCGTCGAGGATCTCCTGGAACAGACTCTTGGCCGAAAGCATGGAAAGAGTCAAATGGCCCAACCGGCGCATCGCAACAGGTATCGGGGGCAAATCCGCCAAAAGAGGGAGCGACGGAGTCACCTCGCAGGCGTAACCGCGCGCGCGACGGCGCGTTGTTCCCCATGACGGCCGTGGCGGGGAAGACCCCCGAGCCCCCACCACGGCCGTAGAGACGTCATGCCAGGCCGGCGCGCTCCAGGGCCTCGGTGCCGGCGCGCAGGGAGGCGATCCGCTCCTCCAGGGTGAAGCCCGCGGGGTTGAGGCTCAGGGTGGTGACCCCGGCCGCCGCGTACTCCTTCATCCGGTCCGCGATGCGGTCCACGGATCCCAGCAGCGTCGTCTGGTCGATCAGGTCGTGCGGGATCGCGGCCGCGGCGCCCTGCTTGTCGCCGGCCAGGTACTTCTCCTGGACCTCGGCGGCGGCCGCCTCGAAGCCCATGCGCTGGGCGAGCTGGTTGTAGAAGTTCTGCTTGGCACTGCCCATTCCGCCGACGTACAGGGCGGTGTAGGGGCGGAAGGCGTCGGCGAGCGTGGTGACGTCCTTGTCCTCGCCGACCGCGAGCGGGAGCGTCGGGTGGACGTCGAAGCCCTCCATCGTCCTGCCCGCCTTCTCACGCCCCGCGCGGATGTGCCGGAGGGTCGTCTCCTCCAGGTGCGCGGCGGAGGGGAAGATCAGCAGGGCGCCGTCGGCGATCTCGCCGGTCTGCTCCAGGTTCTTGGGGCCGATGGCGGCGATGTAGAGCGGGATGTACTCGCGCTCGGGGTGCACCGTCAGCTTGATCGGCTTGCCGGGGCCGCCGGGCAGGGGCAGCGTCCAGTGCTCGCCCTCGTACGACAGCCGCTCGCGACTCATGGCCTTGCGCACGATCTCGACGTACTCACGCGTGCGGGCCAGCGGCTTGTCGAACTTGACGCCGTACCAGCCCTCCGAGACCTGGGGTCCCGAGACGCCGAGGCCGAGGCGGAAGCGGCCGCCGGAGAGGGAGTCGAGGGTGGCGGCGGTCATCGCGGTCATCGCGGGCTGCCGGGCCGGGATCTGGAAGATCGCCGAGCCGACGTCGATGCGCTCGGTGTGGGCGGCGACCCAGCTGAGCACGGTGGCCGCGTCCGACCCGTAGGCCTCGGCGGCCCAGCACACGGCGTACCCGAGGCGGTCGGCCTCCTTGGCGACCGCGAGGTTGTCCGCGTCCATTCCGGCACCCCAGTAGCCGAGGTTGATCCCGAGCTGCATGCCGATCCCCTTACCGATCAGTAACGTCCCTGTCGTCACGACAGTAGCGCGAGGCGCCCGACCTCGGGCAGTCGCGTTGCGCACAGCGCCGGTCGGCACGGTGTGACCAGGCCCGCCGACCAGGCCGCCCCGTGGGGAAACTGCTCGTCCACAGGCCCCCACACGGCTGGTTCAGGCCAGTAATGTCGGCGTTCATGGAGCAGAGGCATCTCGGTCGGACCGGTCTTCGTGTGTCCCGCATCGGACTCGGCACCCTCACCTGGGGCAGGGACACCGACGAGCACGACGCCGCGGACCTCTTGAAGACGTTCTGGGAGGCGGGCGGCAGCCTCGTCGACACGGCGGACGTGTACGGCGACGGAGAGGCCGAGTACCTGCTGGGGCGCCTGATGGAAGGCCTCGTCCCGCGCCGGGATCTGGTGATCTCCACCAAGGCGGGCAGTGTGCCGGACCCCGACCGCCGCTTCGACGGCTCCCGGGGCCATCTCCTCTCCGCGCTCGACGCCTCGCTCGCCCGCCTCGGCACCGACTACGTCGACGTCTGGCACATCCATGCCTACGACCCCTCCACCCCGCTCGACGAGACCCTTCAGGCCCTCGACCTGGCGGTCAGCAGCGGGCGGGCCCGCTACGCGGGTGTCTCCAACTTCTGCGGCTGGCAGCTCGCCAAGGCGGGGACCTGGCAGCTGGCGGCACCGGGCATACGGACCCGCCTCGCGAGCACGCAGCTGGAGTACTCGCTGCTGCAGCGGGGCGTGGAACGCGAGGTGCTGCCCGCCGCCCTCGACCTGGGCATCGGCCTGCTCCCCTCCTCCCCTCTCGGCCGCGGGGTCCTCACCGGCAAGTACCGGGGCGACGCCATGCCGCCCGACTCGCGCGGCGCCTCGGAACACCTCGCGCCCTTCGTGGCCCCGTACCTCGACGACACCGCGAGCCACATCGTCGAAGCCGTCCAGACCGCCGCGGACGGCCTCGCCGTGACGCCCCTTCAGGTGGCCCTCGCCTGGATCCGCGACCGCCCCGGCGTGGCCGCGCCCATCATCGGTCCGCGCAACGCGCAGCAGCTCACGGCGGCATTGTCAGTGGAGGCCCTTAGTCTTCCTGACGAGATCTGCCGGGCGCTCGACGATGTGTCGGCGCCCGTGCACCGCTATCCCGATCACGACTGGAGCACGCTGTGAGCACGGAGCCTGAGGAGACGGAGCCGGGGACGCCGGAAGCCGCGACGGAGGGCGACACCGCCGAAGGGGGCGCACGGGAGGCCGACGGCACGGCCGGAGCCCGACGTGGCACCGGCGAGACAGCGCGGACCGGGAGCGACGAGGTCGCCGGAGCGGACGCCGGCGGGAGACCCACACCTGACACCGCACGCACCGAAGCCGCAGCCACGGCGCCGGCCGGCGAGACCGCCGCGGACACACCCACGAAAAGCGACAAGCCCGCCACAACGGCCAGGGGCACGGGCCCCCGAGGCACGGGTGCCGAAGACGCGGGCTTCCAAGGCGCAGACGCCGAGGGCGCGGGTGCCCATAGCGCAGATGCCGACGACGCACGTGCCGAGAGCGCAGGCACCGGAGGCGCGGATGCCGGGAGTTCGGGTGGCGGGAGCGACAGGGCCGAAGGTGGGGGTGGTGAGGGGGCGGCCGGGCAGTCGGAGGCTGAGGCGGAGTTGGCTGCTCAGCGGGTCGAGCGGGAGCGGATCGAGCGGCGGAAGGCCGAGAAGCAGGGGCCCGTCGAGGCCGGGGGCAAGCTGAGCGGGAAGGCCGCGGATCTGCTGGCCGCCGTGCGAGCCGTGGAGAGCGGCACGAAGCCGATGGCCACCGTCTTCGCCGACCCCGAGCCCGCTCCGCGCCGGCCCGCTCCGGAGCCGGTACGGCGACCGCGGCCGACGCCCGAGGCCGTCGTGCCCGCGGCTCCCGCGGCGGAGTCCGTCGACGCGGTGCGGGGCGTGCTGACCGACGGCGGCGCACCGGACTCGCTCGCCCCGCAGGTCGCCGCCGCACTGGGCGAAGGGGCCGACGAACGGCTCCGGGCCGACCCCTGGCTGCTGCTGCGGGTCGGCGGAGTACGGCCCGAGCAGGCCGACGGTTTCGCCCGGGCGCTGCTCGGCGGGGAGGCCGCTCCCGACGACGAGCGGCGGGGCCGGGCGCTGACGGGCTGGCTGCTGGAGCAGGCGGCCCTGGCCGGGCACACCGCGCTGGAGATGCCGGCGCTCACGGCCGCCCTGGCCCAGCGGGGTGTGCCGGACGCCGACGAGGCCGTACAGAACGCGGTCGCGGAGGGTGAGGCGCTGGTCTTCCAGGACGCCCTCGACCCCCGTGCCCCGGCGGCCGAGCACACCGGGGACACCGAGGACGCCGGGGAGGACCAGGAACGGCCCGTCCGCGTCCTCGTCGGCCTCGAACGCCATGCCCTCGCCGAGGAGAGCCTCGCCGACGGTCTGGCCCGTCTGATCAACTCGGTGCCGAAGGACGACGGTTCGGCGGAGGAGTGGGAGCGGGCGGCGGAGTCGGCGAAGGGCTCCACGGCGGAGCTGATCCGTGCGACGGGGGGCCACGGCGTCACCCTGCACACGGGCGGCGAGGCGTCCCTGACGGAACCGGCGACGCTGCTGCGGGTGGCGGCCGATCTGGGACTGCGGGCCTGGGCGGCGACGCACGGTCCGGTGGGCCGGGAGCGCTTCGCGGGGCTGCTGGGCGGGGCGGACCGACCGGGCGGGTCCACGGCCGCCCCGGTCGCCACCGTCGCCGGCCTTCTCTCCGGCGCCGAAGGTCCCGGGCGGGACGCCGACGGGGCACTCGCCCTCGATCTCCTCGTCGTGCTCGACGCGCCTCAACTGGACGTCGAGACGGCCGCGTCGGTCGTCGAGTCGCTGCCCGACGGGGTTCGGCTGGTGCTGGCCGGTGATCCTGCGGTGCTGTGGTCGGCCGGCCCCGGCCGGGTGTTCGCGGATCTGCTGGCCGCCCGGGTCTGCCCGCAGATCGCCTCACGCGTGCCGGACCCCGGCCCCCTCGGCGAGCTGGTCTCCGGCATCGGCGTCGGCGAGCTGAACCAGGTCGACGCCCCCGGCAAGGAGGTCGTGATCGTGCCCGTCCGGGACGCGGGCGAGGCCGTGCACCGCACCGTGCAGCTGGTCGCCGACTCGGTGCCGCGCGCGATCGGCATCCCCCCGGAACAGACCCAGGTGATCACCCCGGGCCACGGCGGCGCCGCGGGCACCCGCGCCCTGAACGCGGCCCTCAAGGAACGCCTCAACCCGGGCCCCGGCCGCTTCGCCGGCTTCGACCCCGGCGACCGCGTCGCCTACTCCCCCGCCCCGGGGCGCACCCTCTCCGGGCACGTGGTGAAGGCCGACGCGACCGGCCTGCACCTGTCCTGCGCCGGCGCCGACGTCGTCGTACCGAAGGAGCGGGTGGAGCAGTCGCTGCGGCACGGCTGGGCCCTCACCGCGCACCAGGCGGCGGGCAGCAGATGGCCCGCGGTGGTCGTGGTGCTGCCCGCAGACGCCGGCCAGTCCCTGACCCGCCCCTGGGTCTACACGGCCTTCAGCCGCGCGGACCGCCATCTCTCGGTGGTCCACGGCGTGGAGCAGGCCCTCCCCAGGGCGGTGGCCGAGACCGGGCCCAAGCCCCGCACGACCCGTCTGGCGACCCTGGTGGCCGCCGACCTCTGAGAGGCGCGGGACACCGCGCGCCGCACGCGAAACGGCGGTCACGGACCGGACTCCGTGACCGCCGCCCGAGACACCCGTCCTACCTCTCGGCGTCCAGTGGCTCCAGTTCCTCGTCCTCGAGGACCTCGTCGTCGTCCAGCTCGTCGTCGAACACCGCGCTGACGTCGAACCGGCACACCACCCGCTGCGGATCGACCCCCTCGAACGGCGCCTCCAGCCACTCCCCCGCCTCGGCGGGATCGTCCGCCGCCGTCACCCACAGCGTGGAGTCCCCCTCCTCCAGCCCGAACTCCTTGTGCCGCGAGGCGATCTCGTCCGGCTCGAACTCACCGAACAGCACGCCCAGCGCCCCCGGCACCGTCCCCGCCGTCTCGCCGTCGTCCGCGTCCGCCGCCTCCACCCGCTGTGCCTGTGCCAGCAACCGCTGCGGCTCCACCACGGCGTAGTCACGACGGATCAGCACGCTCACCGCGTGCGGCTCCTCGGGGCCCGTGTACGGCGGCAGCGCGTCCTCCGCACCGGGGATCTCGAAGGGGGTGACCTCGTCGTAGCGTTCGTAGAGCAGCTCGTCGTACGCCTCGGCGGCCGCCGCCAGCAGGTTGAACGCCTCGTAGACCGCCGGGTCGTCCTCCCCGGACCGGCGTTCGACGGCCGCCAGGTGGCGGTCGAGCGCGGTCTTGACCGCCTCGGCGGCGGCGCGTACCTCGGCAGCGGTGGGCTGCGCAGCATCAGACATAGTGCAGACGCTATCCGTACCGAGCCCCAGCCCGCACAATAGATGCGATGCCGGAATACGAATTTGTCGACGTGTACGTACCGCGCGGGGTCTCCCGCAAGGACGCCACACGCCTGCTGACGGACCATGCCGAGTACGGACACTGGGAGTTGGACCGCCTCAGTCTGATGCGCGACGGCAGCCGCAGGGTGCGGTTGCGCCGGCGGATCATCCGCCAGGTGCGTGCCACGTGGTGAGCTGAGACGGCGACATGATCGCCGGAAACGGAGCGGGCCCCGCCGAGACGGGGCCCGCTCCGTGATGCGTGTCACTCGGTGCTACGCCGATGCCCGCGCCTTGCGGTAGAGCACCGCACCCGCGAGCAGCGCCCCGGCTCCGACCGGGAGCACGATGCCCAGCGGCAGGTCGCTGCCGGTGTGCGCCAGCTGCGCGACGGCCGTGGGCCGGCTCACCGACTGGGTGCCCGGGTGGTTGGTGTGCGAGGAGCCGCCCGGGGTGTGGCCGCCCGCGCCGGGCGGTGTACCGGGGCCACCGGGGTGGCCGGGCTGGGAAGGCGTGCCCGGACCGCCCGGCGTACCCGGCTGACCGGGGTGGCCCGGCTGTCCAGGTTGCCCCGGTTGCCCCGGCTGTCCCGGCGTCCCGCTTCCCGGTGGCGTCTCGTGGCCGCCGCCCGGCGTCGTGGAGTGCCCGCCGCTCGAATGGCCGCCGCCCGCGCAGTCGTTGCCGGTGGCGGGGTTGCCGACACCGACGACGTCGACGCTGTTGCCGCAGGCGTTGACCGGTACGTCGACCGGCACCTGGACATGGTTGCCGGAGCCCACACCGGGCGAGCCGGTGCTGTGGCCGCCGGCGTGCGAGCCGCCGGAGCCGCCGTGGCCCGAGCCGCCGTGGCCACCGTGGCCACCGTGGGACGAGCTGCCGCCGCCGGTGTTGACGCACCTGTTGCCCACGGCCGGGTTGAGGACGCCGACCACGTTGACGGTGTTGCCGCAGACGTTCACCGGCGCGTGCACCGGCGCCTGCACCGTGTTGCCCGACAGCACGCCGGGTGAGTCCGAGGCGCTGCCGCTCGCCCCGGAGTCGGCGTGCGCGGCGCCGCCCGCGGCGGCGAGCACCCCGGTCGCGGCCGCCACCGTCATCAGGCCCTTGCGGGTTGCCTGTCGCATTCCTGAAATCCCCCCTGCCTTCGTTCCTGACCTGGAATCATCGTGAAAAGCCCGGTCGGCCCCGGAGCGCATGGCGCGCGCTCCGGAGCCGACGGGCGTGAAAACGGACGGCCTCAGCGGGCCGGCGTCACTTGTTGATGCAGGTGTTGCCGAAGGCGGGGTTCAGCAGCCCGATCACGGAGACCGTGTTGCCGCAGACGTTCACCGGGATGTGCACCGGAACCTGAACGACGTTGCCGGAAGCGACACCCGGGGAGTGCACCGCGGCACCCTGAGCGCCGGCGTCGGCGACGGCGAGGCCCGCACCCGCGAGAACCAGACCACCGGTGGCAGCCGCAGCAGCGACGACCTTCTTGATCATTATTCCTCCTTGTTGGCAATGCGACCCCAAGCAGCGGATCGCATCACCTGTAACGAGGAGGGAGTAATGGAGCTACGAGCTTATGAGCGCATTCACTCTTCTCAGTCGGTTCCGCACACGCAGCCGATTACCGAGATCACGACACGACAAGATGGGTCAGGACGGGTCAGGACGCGTCGATGAAGCGGTCGAGCACCCGTACGCCGAACTTCAGGCCGTCGACCGGCACCCGCTCGTCGACACCGTGGAACATGCCGGCGAAGTCCAGCTCCGGGGGCAGCTTGAGGGGCGCGAAGCCGAAGCCGCGGATGCCGAGGTCGTCGAAGGACTTGGCGTCCGTGCCACCGGAGAGCATGTACGGGATCGCCTTCGCGGTGGGGTCCTCGGCGAGCAGCGAGGACTGCATGGCCTCGACCAGGGCGCCGTCGAAGGAGGTCTCCAGCGCCTTGTCGGAGTGCACGTCGGAGCGCTTCACCCTGGGGCCGAGGATCTTGTCGAGGTCGGCGAGGAACTCCTCCTCGTACCCCGGCAGGAAGCGTCCGTCGACATGCGCGGTGGCCTCGCCCGGGATGACGTTGACCTTGTAACCGGCGCCCAGCTGGGTCGGGTTGGCGGTGTTGCCGAGGGTCGCGCCGATCAACTTGGCGATCCCGCCCAGCCGGGCGAGCGTCGACTCCATGTCCTCCGGGTCGAGCTCGGTGCCGAGCGCGTCGCCGAGCTCGTCGAGGAAGGCGCGGGTGGTCTTGGTGACGCGGACCGGGAACCGGTGCCGGCCGAGCCGGGCGACGGCCTCCGACAGCTCGGTGATCGCGTTGTCCCGGTGGATCATCGAGCCGTGCCCGGCGGTCCCCGCCACGGTCAGCTTCATCCAGTGCATGCCCTTCTCGGCCGTCTGGATCAGATAGAGCCGCCGCTCCTCGCTCACCGTGAACGAGAAACCGCCCACCTCGCTGATCCCCTCGGTGACGCCCTCGAAGAGGTCCGGGTGGTGGTCGACCAGGTGACGGGCGCCGTACGTACCGCCCGCCTCCTCGTCGGCGAGGAACGCGAGCACGATGTCGCGCGGGGGCCGGCGCCCGCTGCGCAGCCGGTCGCGGACGACTGCCAGGGTCATCGCGTCCATGTCCTTCATGTCGACGGCGCCTCGCCCCCACACGCACCCGTCGGTGACCTCGCCGGAGAAGGGGTGGTGGGTCCAGTCGTCGGCATGGGCCGGTACGACGTCCAGGTGGCCGTGGATCAGCAGCGCCGGCCGGGACGGGTCCTCGCCCTCGATACGGGCCACCGTGGAGGCGCGCCCCGGGTGCGACTCGAAGATCCTCGGCTCCAGGCCGACCTCGGCGAGCTTCTCGGCGACGTACTCGGCCGCCTTGCGCTCGCCGGGGCCCGAGTGGTCGCCGTAGTTGCTGGTGTCGAAGCGGATCAGCTCGCTGCAGAGGTCCACGACCTCGTCCTCGCCGGTGACGCCCCTGGTCGTGTCCGTGTCGCTCACGCTGCTTCCTCCCGCTGTCACTGCTGGTGCTTGCCCTCATCCTCTCCCCGACCCGGGCCGCGCCCCAAGACCGGGACAGGCCCGTCACACGCCGTTCACGCGGGGACGGCGGCGCGACAGGGGGTGATCGGGGCCCCTCGAAAGCCTGGTAATGTTTCCTTCGTCGCCGCGGGGGAAACCCCGCACGACAGACACCTTGTCCGGGTGGCGGAATGGCAGACGCGCTAGCTTGAGGTGCTAGTGCCCTTTATCGGGCGTGGGGGTTCAAGTCCCCCCTCGGACACCATCCGAATCCCCGTGGTCTCCCCGAGAC